>CAIJZG010000018.1 GCA_903825065.1 uncultured Bacteroidota bacterium | reverse complement strand
GCCGGAACTGTTATATGGAAGCTTTGTTGTATGCTGGGCTTTCGTTTGAGGAAATATAATTATGCCAATCAGTGCCCTTGATAATATGGTGTCGGTAGGTTTATTTGATGAAAATAAACTGAAGGAGATTGAAGTCATTGCGAGTGAGTTCAATTATTCCTATATCAAAACTGCATTGAACTTCGGGTTTCTAACCAGAAAAAAATATGTCGCATTTCTTGAACAGGAAGGATTTGAATTAATTGCTGTTCGAGATGAAGAAATGGACATGCAGTATATTGAGCAGTGCGAACTGATTGAATTGAATTCCATTTTATATGCCCCTTTACGTAAGATGCCCGATGGTACTTTATTAGTGGCGGCAGCTGATCCACAAGATGAAAAATTAAAGACCCTTCTTACTATTCGTTTTAAAATGCCAGTTCGATTTGTGGCAGCATCCGACCTGGATATTACCTGGCTCGTGCACATTAAAAGAGGAGAGTATTATGTAAAAGAGGCCGTTTTTAGTTTGATGAGAAAAGACCCGGAACAGTCGGGCCTGATTACATTTACCGACCCTCAACTAATTTTTATTTTTGGAAGTATTGCGATTTTAGTTGTTTTACTATTTATTAGTTTTCTAAAAGTTGCGATGGTGCTGAATGTGGTGTTTAGTGTAGCATTTTTTGGAACCATTTTGTTCAAACTCTATCTTTCTTTAAACGGATCGAAAGCCGAAATGAAAGAGCTGGTGAACAAAGCCGAGGTTAAAGCATTACAAGAAAATACCTTACCCATTTATACTATTTTGCTCCCGGTGTATAAAGAAGATAAACTGATTCGTAAACTTATTTGGAATCTGCGAAGCTTAGACTATCCGAGAGGAAAACTCGACGTAAAGTTGTTGATAGAAGAAGATGATGATAAAACCTTAAATGCGGTACGTAACCTCGACTTTCCTGCCAACTTCGAAACTATTGTGGTTCCGTTTCACATGCCTAAAACAAAACCTAAAGCTTGTAATTATGGCTTGCATTTTTGTAGAGGAGAGTATCTTGCCATTTATGATGCAGAGGATGTTCCGGATTCGGATCAATTAAAAAAATGTGTGGTATTATTCCGAAAGCTTCCTCCAGAGTTTGTGGTATTGCAGGGAGCATTGAATTATTTTAATAAAAATGAGAACATGTTAACGCGCATGTTCACATTAGAATATACTTATTGGTTTGATTATATGTTGCCAGGATTAATGTCGCTCGACATTCCCATTCCACTGGGGGGCACCAGTAATCACTTCAAATTTGACAAGTTGATGGAATTAGGTGGTTGGGATCCATTTAACGTAACCGAGGATGCCGATTTGGGAGTACGTGTATTTGAAAAAGGCTTTAAAGTAGGCATTGTAAATAGTACCACTTTGGAAGAAGCAAATAACGAACCATTCAACTGGATTCGCCAAAGAAGCAGATGGATTAAGGGTTATATGCAAACTACATTGGTGCACATGCGTAATCCGGCGCGTTTGATTAGAAGGATTGGCTGGAGGGGTTTCCTGGGCTTTAACTTCTTTATTGCAGGCACTTCCATTACCTTCTTATTGTATCCCATTCTATTGTTATTTCTTTTAACCTATGCCATTGTTAAGCTAACATTTGTTGCTTCATTATTTCCAGACTGGGTTTTGTATATCGCTACTTTTAATTTAGTGGCAGGTAATACAATGATGATTTATGTGAACATGCTTTCGGTATTTAAAAGAAGATATTATGAGCTGATATTGTTCGGAGCTCTAAATCCATTGTACTGGATTATGCATTCCATTGCTGCGTACAAAGGATTATGGCAATTGATTTACAAACCGTTTTATTGGGAAAAAACAAACCACGGATTAACCAAATTAAGTAGTAGCGGTACATCTGCAAATCCACTTGAACCTGTGCAATGATGAACTATGCCTAAGCAACTGACAAAAATATTAACCATTGTTCTTATCGCTTATTATATAGTGATATCCTGGCTATTGAAGCGTCATGGGTTTGAGCATTCATCCGGACTTTTTTATTCAGAAAAATTATTATTGCTTTTTAATGCAAAGCAAAACACGATTTTAACGCTTGGTTTTACTTTTCCTACTACCGTTTTTTTCTCTTCATTATTTTTTGTTCCACTTGGATATCTGTATGCTCCAGTAGCTGCATCATTAGTGATGACGGCTTTCTTGTTTTATATGTTGGTAGATGAATTTAAAAAGGAGTCGAAGTTTTCCTGGAAATTATATGTTCCCATTCTTTTTTGTTTGTTTGCTTTTCATCCGATGTTTGTTTTTGCTGCAGTAACAGGTAGGCGAAATGCAGTGATAGCCTTAGTAGCTTTCTTAATATTCCGATCATTTTTTAGGTATTATAAGCAACCCGTTACCTACCATATTTCTATGGCTAGTTTATATATTGGCGCTTTTATTTTTTCAAATTTTGATTTTATCTGGGTGGTGCTGGCTTTCTTCCCTTTCATATTTTTAATTTCTTTGGATGGTTTGTTAATTGCTCGAACAGAATCTCCGATATTTCAATATTATGAAGCATTAAACAATCGCTCTCAAAGAAGAAAGCTGGCGAATAGAACAGCCGCACTTTATTTAGTTATATTTCTATTGCCATTAATGGCGGTACTCTTATTTCGTTCTCTAAATTCTCAGTATGCAGGTTCGCCAACTTATTTTTTAGATAGTCAGTATGCCAACTGGAGAATCACCGGTAATCAGCGTATAGGAAGTTTAGTGATGAGTGCAGGAAGAGATAATGTGCTTTACCAAACGCAAGTAGTTATTCAAGGATTTATTTTATTTCTAACCCCACTCTATATTGCTGCGGTGGTTTTATTCAGAGGTAAGCTATATGAATTGTTTACTATTCTAGCCATGTTGCTTTATTATTCATTCTTATTATTGAGTTATAAATACACGCTAACGCTAGGTTATTATTTATTGTTTATACCCATTGCACTGGTATCGATATGTTACTACGGTACAAGTAAATATAATTTAAAAACATCCTCCTGGATTTTTGGTATTTCTGCATTGCTAACTATTGTTATGGGATTCTATTTCTTTAAACATTCTGCCAGTGATGAAGAAATGGCATTCTCAAAAGAAATGAGTACCATTTATAATAATTGGGAGGGTCCAAGGATCTATAGTGAATCTCAACAAGTAGCAGAATACATTAGTAATCTGGTAAATGATGATAATAAAATATTAATTGATGATGCAGCAGCCTATCCGATTGTTGTACATATTGGAAACCTAAATGGTATGATATTGCCTCATCAGAAAACCTTTTTAACCATTGTTGAAAATCCTGCAAAATTTGTTAAGTATATACTCATTGCCAAGCAAACAAATCCTACACAAAACTTAACCGTATTGAACGAATTTAACCTCATTAAATTCCGACTAAAAGGATTGAAAGCCTTACTCATGTATGAAAGTCCTAATTGGGCAATCTATCAGTTGGAGAAAGAATAAATATAGAAGATAAGAGATAAGAGTGAGAAGCGATTAGGCATTAATTAAATGATTGAATTTTGAATAATGCCTAATTCAAAGCATTTAAATTAAATAAATTTATTTTATCTTTTATAATCACTCTATCTCTTATCTTTTCTCTAATTTCTTATAGGCCTACCTGTTTTTAATACTGCCTGAATTCTCTCTAAAGATTTCTTTTCGCCGCAAAGACTTAGGAATGCTTCTCTTTCCAGATCGAGTAAATATTGTTCAGAAACCATGCTCTGTTCGCTGAGGTCTCCGCCACATAAAACATACGCTAATTTTCTCGCAACAAAAGCATCGTGATCAGTTGCATAGCCACCTCTCCACATGCCATTGATGCCAGCTAACATAGCTCCCAAACCTGCACGCCCCATCACTTTCACGTCTTTTCGTGGTGTTGGCATGGTATAGCCCTCATCATAAATTTCTATAACAGATTTTTTTGCTTCAGTAATTCTTCTACCTATATTCATCACCACTTCATCCTGACCCTTACGAAGAATACCCATATCAAAAGCTTCTTGTGCTGAAGTAGCTACTTTTGCTGTTGCAATGGAGAAAAAACGATTTTTTAGGGTAACGGTTTCTGGTTCGTCTTCGTGTAAATCGTCTCCTGCGCGTAATGCGAATTCTTTGGTGCCACCACCACCAGGAATCAAGCCAACACCCAATTCAACCAAACCAATATAGGTTTCTGCAGCCGCACAAATTTTATCGGCATGCAAATTCATTTCACATCCTCCGCCAAGTGTTAATCCATGCGGAGCAGTAACAACTGGAATAGAAGAATAGCGAACACGCATCATTGAATTTTGAAACATTCTGATAGCCATATCTAACTCATCGTATTCCTGTTCAATAGCTAACATAAATATCATTCCCACATTGGCACCCGCACTAAAATTCGGCCCGTCATTAGCTATCACTAAGCCTTTAAATTTTTCCTCAGCAATGCCGATTGATTTATTTATTCCTTCTAAAACTTCGCCACCAATACTATTCATTTTAGTGCTCCATTCTAATCCTGCTACACCATCACCTATATCATACAATTTGCAGGCACTGTTTTGCCAAATGATTTTATCTCGATGATTTTGTAATATCAAGAAAGCTTCTCCTCCAGGAATAACTTTATAGGATTTTGTTGGGATATCAAAATACATGCGCTTGCCATCTGCAACTTTATAAAAACTGGTAGCACCTGATGCTAACATTTCTTCCACCCATGTAGAAACGTTATAGCCAGCGGTTTTCATGGCTTCTACTGTTTTAGCAACTCCAATAGTATCCCATGTTTCAAATGCTCCAATCTCCCAGCCAAAGCCAGCCTTCATGGCATCATCTACACGGTAAACTTCATCACTGATTTCTGGAATGCGATTGGAAATATAGGTGAATAAAGAAAAATGAAATGCGCGATAAAATTCTCCTGCTTTGTCTGTGCCGGCAGACAACATTTTAATCCGTTGCTTTAAATCTTCAATTGGTTTAGCAGCATCCAAACTTGCAAATTTTGGTTTGGTTCTTGCCTCATATTCCATGGTCTTCAGATTCAGCGTCACAATTTCTTTGCCTGCTGCCGATTTTGTTTTCTTAAAAAATCCTTGTCCTGTTTTATCGCCCAGCCAATTATTATTGACAACAGTATCGAGCCATGATGGAATAGTAAATATAGCTTTTGCTTCATCATTCGGACAATTATCGGCCACCCCTTTTGCTACTTTAACAAGAGTATCAATTCCTACCACATCTGCAGTTCGGAAAGTGGCAGATTTTGGACGACCAATGATTGGGCCAGTTAATGCATCAACTTCATCGATACTCAATCCGAGTTTATCCATGATATTGAAAATGCTCATCATACTGAATACCCCAATTCTGTTTGCAATAAAAGCTGGCGTGTCTTTACAGAGTACGGTTGTTTTTCCAATAAATAAATCACCATAGTGCATCAAAAAATCAACGATTTCCGGATCGGTATGTTCGGTTGGAATTATTTCTAAAAGTCTTAAATAACGAGGAGGGTTAAAAAAGTGTGTACCACAAAAATGTTTTTTAAAATCTTCGGAACGGCCTTCTGCCATTAGATGAATAGGAATGCCAGAAGTATTAGAACTGATAAGCGTACCAGGTTTACGAAATTTTTCGACTTGC
>CAIJZG010000017.1 GCA_903825065.1 uncultured Bacteroidota bacterium | reverse complement strand
GTAGTATTTTATGTATACACTGAGCCTTGGGGGCAAAATGTAAGAGATGAATATGGAATAGCAGATAACTATCTTTATGATGGTGATATGTCTGCGGATGGGTATTTTTATATTTCTATTGATAATCGCGGTACACCTGTACCCAAAGGAAGGGAATGGAGAAAATCAGTGTATAAAAAAATCGGACAGGTTAATATTCGTGATCAAGCACTAGCTGCAAAAGAAATTTTGAAATGGAAGTATATCGATTCTAGTCGTGTAGCCGTTTGGGGATGGAGTGGTGGTGGTTCAGCCACACAAAACTTAATGTTCCAATACCCGGAAATTTATCAAACTGGTATTGCTGTTGCCGGTGTTGCTAATCAGCTTACTTATGACAATCTTTATCAAGAAAGGTATATGGGATTACCTCAAGAAGATAAAACTGGTTTTATAAAGGGTTCTCCAATTACGTATGCAAAAAATCTGATGGGGAATTTATTACTCATACATGGAACAGGTGATGATAACGTGCACTATTCAAATATGGAAATGCTCGTGAATGAACTAGTAAAAAATGGGAAACAATTTCAAATGATGAGTTACCCAAATCGAACACATAGCATTTCAGAAGGCTCTGGAACTTTTCAACACCTTTCTAAACTATATACTAATTATTTAAAAAGAAACTGCCCTAGCGGAGCTAAATAGTTTCTAAATCTCATTTTTTATTAATGTCTTCAGTAGCTTTTTGATAAAGTTGCTGGAGATTTTTTATTTCATACTCCTCCTGAAGTTTTGCATGCTCGTCATATGTGCCTGATGGTAATAATGTTTTTGCGATAACGGGCATCAGTTCTATCAACATTAAAATCACAACTAGTAAGTAATACCGAAATGCAACAGCTGAATTATTTTTTATTAAATTATTTAAAGCTTCAATTCTTGTGATGAATCCATCATTCAATAAATTTTCAAATGCAGCTTGTTCCTTTAAGATGCCTGCGTCTATATTTTTTAAGGTACTATCAGCCGTTCGAATTTCGGGAGTAAGTGATTGTTCTAATGCAATATAATTTAATTGAAGTTTTTGATAAGCGTCTTGTTTGGCTTTGGCAATTTCTTTCAACCCTATTTTTTTACTTCCTCCGGTTCCATCTGTTTCTGCTATAAAACTTTCTCTTGCTGCTGAAACTTCTTTATCCTTTGCTAGTAGTTGAGACTGTAGTTGGTTTCGTTGTAATAATAACGGTTGTTTAATACTCACATAAACACTGTCTTGTTGTTGTATTTTGATACGTTTGCGTTGTTCATTATCCACAGAAATTTGAGTATGAATTTCTTTGTCGAAGAGATACAATAATGCAGGCTGTGCCATAAACATGCCAATTGTCATAGCAAGTAAAACTCGAAAACTGATGGGAACTAACTTAAGTTTATTATTCTGATTAATGCCTTTGATCAGCGCCCGATCAATACCTAATATAATGCCTCCCATAAAAATTCCAAGTACAATGGGGGCCCAAATATTAGCAACTACTGTACTAAAAAAATAGGCCCAGGCTAGTGTTGCAAATAGCCAGGTACCTAAAACCGTCATGCCAGTAATGGCGTATCTATTGCGATCGATCACTGCTGATTCTATTAATTCCCGTTCGGCGGTAGACAGCCACCATAAAAACTTTGTGAATTTTCCAGGCTTAATGCTAACGCCAGGAAGCACACTTTTGGCATACTCCATCATATTGTTTAATTTTCAAATGTGATGGTTGAAGTTGGGAAAACCCTTGTTGAAGGATCTAAAGGAACGAGTAAAAACTGATATAGCACTCCCAACTGCCCTTTTTATAGCTATTTTAACGCTTGTATTATTTTATAATTCCTGATTCTCAATCTAAACTGAGAATACTACCTTTGCCGCTCAATAAAATTTGATATGAAGACTGATAAGAATTCGGTAATTGGTTTTGTGTTACTAGCGATTTTGTTTTTTTTATATTTCTGGTATACAAATAAACAACAAGCAGCCTTAGTAGAAATAAAAAAGAAACAAGAAGATTCTATTGCGCGTATTGAAGCCGCTAGGATGAAAATAGTAGATACGGTAACTGCAAAAATAGATTCCGTTAGAAGAGATTCTGCTTCCAGAGTTTCTGCTGCGGGAAACTTTACTACCGCTGCAACTGGGGTTGAGCAAATGATTGTAGTAGAAAATGAATTAATGAAAGTAAACTTCTCTACTAAGGGAGGTAGGGTATATAATGTAATTCTAAAAAATTATAAATCACAAGATGGCAATTTAGTAACACTTTCTGGAGGAACAGATCAAATTGGTTATGCAGTAAATACTGGAACTAATCAATCTGCCCAAACTGCTGAATTGTTTTTTACAGCAAACCCGATAGTAAAAAATGGCGATGGTAGCCAAACTATTCGTTTTGCAATTCAATCTGCTAATGGAGAATCTATTGTGCATGAATATATCATTCGCCCGAATGAATATATGATCGATTGGAATTTGTCATTAACAGGTGCTGATAAACTATTGAGTCAGGGCCAGTTGAATATGCAATGGAATTCAACTACTCATCAACAAGAAAAGACGGCAGTATATGAACGTCAAATGTCGAATATCTGTTTCTCAGAAGGAAACGATTTTGATTATATCTCTTCAAAGAATGAAAGAAAATTTGAAAAACCTGTTCAGTGGTTAAGTGTTGTTCAGCAATTCTTCAATACTACTTTGGTTGCAAAAAATAGTTTCAATGCAGGATCTGTAAGTTTTATTCGTAAAACTGATTCTAGTTCCCAGTTAGCTACTATAAATGCAGCACTTCAAATGAAATTACCAGTTACTGCTTCTGTTGCGGTTCCCTTGCAATTATATTATGGCCCAAGCAATTTTAATATATTAAAGAAGCAGGCTCCAGGCATGGATCAGATTGTTAATCTTGGAAGGGATATGTATTCTTTTGTTAGGCCAATAAATAAATACATCATTATGAATGTATTTAATTTCTTTGCAGGATTTGTAAAGAATTATGGTTGGGTAGTTTTGTTACTTACATTATTTATTCGCCTTGTTACTGCTCCTCTTACTTATAGCAGTTATTTGAGTGGTGCTAAAATGAAAGTAATGCGTCCGGAATTGGATGTATTAAAAAAGAAGTTTGGGGATGATCAGCAAGGATTTGCGATGGAGCAAATGAAATTGTTTAGAGAAGCTGGAGTGAATCCTTTAGGAGGTTGCATTCCAGCATTATTGCAAATCCCAATATTCTTTGCCCTATATAGTTTCTTTAATTCAAATATTGCATTACGCGGACAAGCTTTTTTATGGAGCCAGGATTTGTCGTCATATGATGTAATAGCAAAATTACCTTTTAATGTTCCAATGGGATTTGGAGATCATATTAGCTTGTTTACAATTACTGCTGTAATAACCAGCTTTTTAATTTCCATGTATAATATGAGTATGACCCCAACACAGGACAATCCTGCTTTGAAGTATATGCCATATTTCTTCCCATTCATGTTGTTATTTATCTTTAACAGACTTCCTTCAGCTTTAACCTGGTATTATACTGTATCTAATATTATTACATTAGGATTACAATTTGTTATTCAAAATTATATTATCGATCATGATAAGATTCTTGCGAAGATTGAGCTAAAACGAAAAGCTCCAAAGACCAAAACAAAATGGCAGGAAAAATATGATCAGATGATGGAAAGCAATAAAAAAGTACAGGATTTAAAAGAACGTACGTTGAAAAAAAATAAATAAATAGTTCAAAGCCCTCCTGATTAATCTTGAGGGCTTTCTTTATTATTGATATCGAATAGAAATCTCTAAATTCATTTTATGAAAATATTTTGTGGATTGCTTATCGCTTTATTTTTTTTTAATGATTTTAATTACGCTCAACAAAGGGTAGTAGCTGAATGTACAGTAACCTATCAAATTAGTTTAGAAGAACCCAATTTGAATAAAGATGTTGAAAAAGTGCTTCAACAAAGTTCTAAAACAGTTTATATCAAAGGGAATGATAGTAGAGTAGATTTAAATAGCCCCTCTTTATTGCAATCAATTATTTATGACAAATCGAATGGGTCGGCTGTGATACTTCGTGAATTTGGAAATAATAAATTTCTGACAAGGATGAGTAGTACTGAATGGAGATTGGCTAATAAGCAGTATGATGGAATGACTATTCATTTTGTGAATGAGTCTAAAACAATATTGGGATATGAATGTAAAAAAGCCGTTTTAAACTTAAAAGATAGCAGTATTTATAATATTTATTATGCTACAGCTATTGCCCCTTCTGTTCGGGAGTTCGAATTCCAATTTAAAGATGTTCCAGGGTTTGTATTAGAATTTGATGTGAAGGAGCAGAGTACCTCCATTGTTAGATATAAAGCAACAAAAATTAACCTAAGCCCGGTTCAAGCTTCCAAGTATGATATCCCAACAAGTGGTTATAGATTATTAAATTAATGGTGAGGTGCAACCGGAGTTTTAAATTTGGTTGGTACTCTAACTTTGAATTTGTAAGGGTATACAAAAGTTGAATTCCCATTTTCGAAACGTAGCATATAATTCATTTCAGAGCTATTTTGATTGTCTTTGTTAGACAATAATTGAGTGCCTCTGAATTGTAAACTAGATTTCATTGCTGAATAGGTAAGCCCTTTTCTTGAAATAGAGTTCAGATTCTTTAAAGAATATTTACTGTTTCTATTGTGCTCGTCTGAGATTCCAGAGAATGAGAATGCCGCATAAACTACCTGTATTGCCATCACCAACATGATGGAAATACCGATTTTTTGTATGGTTTGCTTTGATCTCATTTGTGTAAAGATAAAACTTTTTCTTAATAATATGCCAATTCACATAATATTAATAAGACGCAGGAAAAAGAAAATAGTTGCCTGTAAGTTGAAAAAAAGTAAAAAAAAGGTTTTATATTCAATAAACCAACAGTCCAATGAGAGAAAATCCATACCGCGAAGACCGAGAGGAGCTCAAAGAACTCTTAATTCAATACCAAAATCTCAAACAAGGGATCAGCCATTCTTTCATTGAAGAAGACGCTTTTGAGCGAATTATCGACTATTTTGATGAAAAAGACGACATGCATCAAGCTTTAGAAGCCTCAGAGATAGCTTTAGAGCAATTTCCCTATTCGTCTCTATTAATGATAAAAAAAGCTGATTTGTTGTTGGCAAGCAGAAAGTATCAGGAAGCCTTGAATATTCTTGAAACGGCTGAGCTTTTCGATAGTAACGATGTTAATCTGTATATTTTAAAGACGGATGCCTATTTAGCCCTTGACCAGCAACAAAAAGCGGTGGAGCTCTTAGAATCTGCTTTAAGCCTTTTTGAGGGAGAAGAGCGTATTGACCTTTTATTTGAATTAGCAGACGTTTATGACGATTATGAGGAATTTGATAAAGTTTTCGACTGCCTTAAGCTGATTTTAGAGGAAGAGCCCAATAATGAAGAAGCACTTTATAAAGTTTGTTTTTGGACAGACTTTACAGGAAGAAATGAAGAAAGTATTCGATTGCATCAAAAAATAATTGATGAGTTTCCTTACAATGAACTTGCATGGTTCAATATGGCTGCTGCATTTCAGGGATTAAAACTTTATGAAAAGTCTATTGATGCTTATCAATATGCAGTGGCGATAGATGAAAAATTTGATTATGCTTATCGGAATATGGGGGATGCTTTCCTGCGTTTGCGTAAGTATAAAGAAGCCATTGAAGTTTTAGAGAAAGTATTAGAGTTGTCTAGACCAGAAGATGTAATTTATGAAGCAATTGGTCATTGTTATCATCGCTTGGGCAATTATGCACAAGCTAGGTTTCATTATAAGAAAGCAGTGCATTTAAATACGGATGATAGTAAACTGCATTATAAAATTGCAGTAACCTATATGCTTGAAGAGCAATGGCAAAGTGCATTGAAGCATCTTGAGAATGCGATGCGCATTCATAGAACTATTACCGAATATAATTTAGCGATGGGTGAATGTCGCCTTAACCTTGGACAATATAAAGAAGCTATCCAATACTTTAGTGTAGTGGTTCGGCAAAAACAAAAAAATGTTGCAGGATGGGAAGCCCTTATTCGTTGCTTACTAAAAGGAGAATTTTTTGAGGAGGCTTTGAATCAATCAATCGCTGCAATGAAAGCCACTGATGGTAAACCCGTTTTTCTTTTTTATCAAAGCACGGCTTTATTTGCAAATGGAAAATCAAAAGAAGCGTTACTTAAATTGGAATTTGCCATGGAAAAAGCTCCTAAGCTTCTGAAAAAATTTATTGAGCTAAATCCGGCAATTCTTCAGAATAACCAAGTTGTTGATATTGTAGCTAGATATAAGAAAGGAAGAAAAATATAAGAAAACAAAAACATTGTGATACGGGAGGTGGCTCTTAAAGTCGCTCGATTAACCTATTTTTGCTGCCGAAAATCAAGCGATATGAATTTTAATTTGACTCAGATACCTGATCGAGTAAAGAAACCAAGGGCATTCGGAATTACTATGGTAATGGATAAAGGGCTCAGTATTCCTGAAGTTCACAATTTTATGAGTATTGCGGGTCCCCATGTGGATGTTGTTAAATTGGGTTTTGGAACTGCTTATGTAACTCCTAATTTGAGAGAAAAGATTGAGGCATATCAATCATACGACATTCCTGTATATTTTGGAGGAACTTTATTTGAAGCGTTTTTGATTAGAAATCAATTTGATGATTATGTCGCAATGTGTAAAGATTATGGAATTAATTATGTGGAAGTAAGTGATGGTTCTATCAGTATACCTCATCCCGAAAAATGTGGTTATATTGAAAAATTGACTAAACACGTAACTGTATTAAGTGAAGTGGGAAGTAAAGATGCAGCACATATTATTCCTCCTTATAAATGGATTGAACTGATGAGAGCGGAATTAGAAGCTGGATCTACTTACGTTATTGCTGAGGCTAGAGAAGCCGGGAATGTTGGTATTTATCGTGGAAGTGGCGAGGTGCGTGAAGGCTTGGTTCAGGAAATTCTAACACAAATACCAGCAGAAAAAATTATTTGGGAAGCCCCACAGAAAGCGCAGCAATTGTACTTTCTTGAATTAATAGGATGTAATGTGAATCTTGGAAATATCGCACCCCATGAAATGCTTGCATTAGAAGCGATGCGTATAGGTTTAAGAGGAGATACTTTCAGTTTATACCTTGATAAATAATTTTGCCATGCGTTTATTTGGCTTATTAGGTTATCCGTTAACGCATTCTTTTTCGCAGAAATATTTCAATGAAAAATTTCAGAAACTTGGCATTGTTAATGTATCGTATGAAAATTTTTCAATTCCAAGTATTGAAGAATTGACAATAATTCTGGATAGGAAAAAAGAATTAGAAGGATTCAATATTACCATACCGTATAAAAAAGCTGTTTTAGATTTTCTTGATGAATTATCTGAACCCGTAAAAAAAATAGGAGCTTGTAACTGTGTAAAAATTATTGATGGCAAATTATTAGGGTTCAATACAGATACTGTTGGTTTTCAAAAATCTCTACAACCCTTTTTAAAACCACAGCACAAGAAGGCGTTGATATTAGGAACAGGTGGCGCATCTGCTGCAGTAGAATATGTTTTTCAACAACTCGATATCTCTTATCAATTTGTTTCAAGAAATGCTTCGTCATCAGCCATTAGTTATCAGGATTTGAATAGAGAAATAATGGAATCCCATCAACTGATTATCAATACAACTCCATTAGGAATGTATCCGAATTTGAAAGACTTTCCTGAAATCCCCTATGAATTTATAACTGATACACATCATTTGTTTGACTTGATTTATAATCCAACTGAAACCAAGTTCTTAAGTATTGGGAAACAAAAAGGTGCCACTATTCAAAATGGTTATGAAATGCTCATACTTCAAGCAGAAGAAAGTTGGAGAATTTGGAATGAATTAACCTAGTCTCAAATTTTTAAATGACGATTTATGAAGCTTTCTGTAAGACTATTTTCTTTCATTATATTAGGTAGCTCTTTCTTTTTGCTTGCATCATGTAGTAATAAAAAGGATATTCAATTGCTTGATTGGACAAATGCTGATATGTACCAATTACCCCAGCAGGTGATTGACTTTTATTATAACGCCGAAGAAAACCCCAAGAAGCTTTTTGCCGTATTTGATTCTACTTATTCAGTGGATGACAATTTCACTAAAATCAGTAATCTAACAGAAACACACTATACCATATTCATTAACCATCAGGCACTTAATATTAGAGAAAGGGATTTTAGAGCACCCTTCCTAATTGTTAACGCTAAAATGTATTTCTCAAAAAGTAAGATCCTAAAAGGTAAATTAATGACACCCCAGGATTTGTTTATTTATTTTGTAGATTTAAAAAAAGTTCTAAAATAATAACTTTTAAAACTCTTTATGAAAAGCGTATTTAACCTGAATGATTCTAAGGAAATTATTGAGAGAATTAGTCAATTAACTCCTGACACAAAAGGACTTTGGGGTAAAATGTCTGTTGCTCAAATGTTAGCGCATTGCAATGTTACTTATGAAATGGCGTATGAAAACATACATCCTGCGCCAAATTCATTCGTGAAATTCATGTTGAAACTATTTGTGAAAAAATCAGTAGTCAATGAAACGCCATATAAGAAAAGTATCCAAACTGCACCTGCATTTATCATAAAAGAGAATAAAGATTTTTATACAGAAAAAGAAAGGCTGATCAACTATATCATAAAGACGCAAGAATTAGGTAAAAATTATTTTGAGGGAAGAGAATCCTTATCATTCGGGTCATTAAATAGCAAGGAGTGGAACAACATGTTCTATAAACACTTAGACCATCATTTACAACAATTTGGTGTATAAATATTATTGAATCTTTAGGGTTTCTTTTAACCGGATATCTTTGGATGATGCACCTATCATTAATCTAAATGTACCAGGCTCCACCACTTTACTCATTTGTAAATTATACATTTCAAGTAATTCTTTTGAAATTGAGAATTGGATTATTTTAGATTCCCCTTTCTTTAGTGAAACCCGCTGAAATCCTTTTAGTTCCATAACTGGTCTAGCTAAAGAAGCCAGTTCATCATGTATATATAATTGAACCACTTCATCACCTTCTCTATCACCAATATTTTTTAACTGGAAGCTTAAGACAGTTGTATCATTTTGAGTCATATTCTTTTTGCTAATTTGTAAATTTGAATAGTCAAATTGAGTATAACTAAGACCAAATCCGAAAGGGAATAATGGAAGCCCACTTTGGTCGTTATAATCATCTCCACGTCCTGTAGGTAAATGGTTATATACCAATGGAAGTTGCCCTTCTGAATAAACAAAACTTATTGGAAGACGCCCAGCAGGATTAGCTTCTCCAAATAACACAGCAGCGATTGCCTCTCCGCCTTTTTCCCCCGGGTACCAACAGTCAATTAGGGCCTTAGTTTTGGGTAACCAATCTTTCATAGTAATCGCACTTCCCCCAACAAGTAATACTACAACTGGTTTTCCAGCGGAAAGAATTTTTTTCAGAACTTTTTCTTGATTTCCAGGAAGAGCAAGTGAGGATCGATCTCTAAATTCGCCTTCTTCAATTCCTGCCGTAAAAATTACCAAATCAGATTTTTTTGCGATTTCAATTGCCTCATTCCATTTTTTTTCTTCTTGAGTGGAGACCTTCCATATCAATTGTATATGAGCATTGCCATTAGGCTCTTTAAATTCTATTCGAATTGGGTAGGTTCTGTCTTTCTCAAAATTGTAATCAACCAGATCAGTATGATAACTTTGTTTCAACCAACGATCAATAATTAAGGTATTGTTGATGTATAAACGGTATCCATCATTACCTTTTAATCCAATGGAGATTGTTTCTGTTTTTGGCGACTTGAAGTCTCCTTTCCAACTTACACTATAGAAGTCTGGAGTAAGTTCATTCACTGGAGGATAAAGCGTCCAATTGAAATCAATGGTCTCATCTATTCTTTTTAAAATGGGATGTCCTGCAGCATTTATATTATTGTAATATTCACCTAACAATCCTGAAACTTTTTTGCAATCTTGCAAAGTGGATAAATATGATGTTGGAATTGTTTGAATTTCCTTTGATAATCTTGATGAACCATCAGCATAAAATACTTCTATGTTTCTTTTTTTTGCTAAATCTTTAATGCCAGATAGTATGGTTACAATATTATCTGGCTGGCCCGAATAGCCACCCATTCTTCCTTCTTTTGCATCAGTACCTATAATTGCAATTCGTTTTATATTTTTTTGGATGGGAAGAATATTATTTTCATTTCTTAATAATACCAGAGATTCAATTGCAGCTTTTTTTGAAAGTTCCTTTTGATTTTCAATAGTGTTAGAATTGATCAAATTTTCCTTTACATACGGGGTCTCAAATAAACCTAACTCAAATTTTGCTTTTAATACTCTTGCAACTGCAGAATCAATTATGGCATTTGAAATACTGCCATCTAAGAAAGGTTGGATAAATAATTTTCCATGTTCGTGATCAGTTTGAAAAATCACATCTAATCCATTGGTGATGGCCTGTTTGCCAGATTCGTCGTAAGTTTTTGAAGTGTTATGTAAAACATTGGCACCTCCAACTGCACTTGCATCTGAAATTACAAATCCATTAAACCCCCATTTCTTTTTTAGCGTTTCATTGAGTAACCAATTATTTGAGGAGGCAGGAATACCATTAACAGAATTATAAGCTGTCATAATACTTCTTGCACCAGCTTTATTAATTACATTGATAAAAGGGACGAAGTCGTTTTCGTATAAGCGCCTTTCATTATAATTAATAGGATAACTGTCTCTTCCTCCATCTCCAACATTAGCAATAAAATGTTTTGGAGTTGCAATGATATTGTTTCTTTCAAATGCACCAATATAGGCAACACCCATTGATGAACTTAAAAATGGATCTTCTCCATAAGTCTCTTCTGTTCTTCCCCAACGAGTATCAGTTGCAAGATTAATAACTGGAGAAAGTATTTGACGGATGCCTCTTAATTTTGTTTCAAACGCTATCGCAGTTGCTACTTCGTGCATCAGAGTTGTGTCCCAGGTAGCTGCCAGTGCAATAGACTGGGGAAATACGGTTGCTCCTTTTCTCACTAATCCATGCAGGGCCTCATCGAATGCAATGATGGGAATTCCCAATCTTGTTTTATCAACAAAATAATGTTGACTTTTATTAATTTTTTTAACAAGAATTAAATCGGTTTCATCTAAACCATATTTTAATAGCTGATTTGTTGCTCCCGTACCAGAAGATTCTGCACTTACTTGAAATCCGAATAAACCGTTCTTATAGCTTGTGTCCTGTAAATCTTTTATTTCTCCAGGGATCATAAACAATTGCCAAAACTTTTCTTCGGGAGTCATTCTCATTAAAAGATCCTGAACCCTTTCTGGAATAGGTAGCGAGGCATTTTTATAACTAGGTATTGTTTGAGCTTTTAATAGATAGTTAATAGTAAAAAAAATCAAAACAAATGCCAGCTTTTTATAAGACACCATAGGAAGGTTTATTTTATAATATTTGAAAATTAATTATCTGCCATTAATTTTTCAATCGCAATCTCAGGAATACTCATTTTCTTTTTTGCAGAATAGTCATAGCAGATCATACCCGTTTTAGCTTTTCCTGCCATAATAATATCTCCACGATTTATGATTTCTAGTAAGTAAAAAATATCAAATCCTAATTTGTCAAAATCAACAGCCTGCACAGAAATTCTGAGAACATCACCAAAACTTAATTCGTGTTTGTATTCAATGGCTGAATCTGCCATAATTAAACCATAGCCTTCAAAATTTAATTCTTGGTAATCAAAATGTTTTAAATATTGTTGACGGGCTTCTTGAATCAAAGTTAGAAAATGATCGTTTCCTACATGACCAGCATAGTTCAAATCTGTGTAACGAATAAGTAGTTCTGTGAAAAATGAATAGCTTTTGGGCATATTTAATTTTATCCTGTTCATGATACTTTCATTTTTAAAAATTCTATAAGTTTAGAAACTGCTTTTTTGCGATGACTGAATTTATTTTTCTCTTCAATACTCATTTCAGCAAAAGTATAGATAGAACCTTCAGGAACAAATACAGGATCATATCCAAACCCGCTATCACCTTTTTGTTTTTCAATGATTGTTCCTAAACAAATTCCATTGAATAGATATTCGTGGTTTTCCCAAATTAAAGATACCACAGTTCTAAATTGTGCAGAGCGATCTGATTTGCCTTCCAAGTTTTTTAAAAGCAAATTGATATTATCCTGAAAATTTCTACCCTCACCTGCATAGCGAGCACTTTTTACACCGGGCTCACCATTAATAGAAAATACTTCTAATCCAGTG
>CAIJZG010000016.1 GCA_903825065.1 uncultured Bacteroidota bacterium | reverse complement strand
ATAATGGATATTGTAAAATATCGTTTGAAGACCAATCAGGATAATCAAAAAGCTAAAGAGGCTGAAAAGAAAAAAAAGAAATGAAACAAATACTGTTTATTATATCTTGTTTAATCTGTTTCATAGGATTCGCACAGGATAATTATGAGATTCAAGTTTATGGATCATCCACTATGACTAAGGGAGAAACGATGCTTGAATTGCACAGCAATTTTACTGCAAACGGGAATAAAGATTTAAAAAATGGAGTGCTACCTTCGAATCACTCGATTCATGAAACAATTGAAATTACTCAGGGAATAACTGATAATTTTGAAATAGGTTTTTATATTTTTACTAATTATACACCAAACTATGGTTGGAAAATTATTGGGAGTCATATTAGACCTAGAATTGCCGCCCCTGAAAATTGGAAGTTGCCTGTAGGATTGAGTCTTTCTGCAGAAATAGGATTTCAGAAGCAAGAATATGCTGCTGAAACATTTAATATGGAACTACGGCCAATCATTGATAAGACATTTGGAAAGTTTTATATTAGTTTGAATCCCACATTGGGTTTTGCATTCATTGGTAATAATATCAACACAAAACCAACTTTCTCTCCAAGTTTTAAAACTTCCTTTGCTGCTTCATCGAAATATAGTTTGGGATTGGAATATTATGGTGACATAGGACCACTTAATCAATTCGAGAAACTACCCCAACAGAACCATGCAATTTTTGCAGTAGCAGATTTGGATTTAGATCCGAAATGGGAAGTGAACTTCGGCCCTGGATTCGGCTTCACAGATGCTGCTGATAAACTAGTTTTTAAATTAATTGTAGGCAGAAGACTTAGTTGGTCAAAGAAACATACTTGAACGAAATAATGGTATTATGAAACATAAAGATGTTCCCTCCTTTGAAGAAATAATCAAAACAAGTAGGCCCATTCGAAACGTAAATGCTAATCATCGAGCTCGTCTTACAAGAATTAATAAACTGGCTTTATGGATCACTATGAATGTAGGTAGCATGGGCTTTTTTGGTCTAATTTTCTTCTGGACAATTATTTGGCTAGGCTGGAATACTTTAGCTCCAATTTCTTTTCGCTTTGATCCCTATCCTGCTTTTGTTCTTTGGCTTTTTATTTCAAATATGATTCAGATATTTCTGATGCCATTAATTATGGTAGGCCAAAATCTTCAATCTCGTCATTCTGAAATCAGAGCGGAAGAAGATTTTTTAATTAATAAGAAATCTGAAAATGAAATTCAAATAATTCTAAAACATTTAGAAAATCAAAATGAAATGATTTTGGAAATTCTTGAACATCTTCAAAAAATGAATGAAAAAAAGTAAAATCAATAGTTCAAAAAAATATTAAACTGACATTTGTCAGAATCCTCACCATTTGTTTGCCTTATATTTAGTTTACTATGAGGCGCAGAATTAAATACTATCGATTAATTTGGATGAAACATGATTTGCCCGCTGGCTTATCAGTGTTTCTTGTAGCCCTGCCATTATGTTTAGGCATCGCCCTTGCATCAGGAGCACCTCTTTATTCCGGTCTGTTATCTGGAATAATCGGAGGTCTTGTAGTTTCATTAATAAGTGGATCACAATTAGGTGTGTCGGGCCCCGCTGCTGGTTTAACAACTGTTGTGGCTGCTTCTATTGTTTCTTTGGGCGATTTCAGTATTTTTTTATTAGCGGTAATGGTAGCAGGTTTTTTCCAGATTGTTTTAGGTATTTTAAAACTAGGCGTTATTGCAAATTATTTTCCTTCTTCTGTAATAAAAGGGATGCTTGCAGCCATTGGAATTATTTTAATTTCTAAACAGATTCCACTGGCTTTGGGTTATGACCGGCCTGACTTCTGGACCAGTGGGTTCCTGAATTTGTTTTCTAAAGAAAATATTTTAGGTAACCTTTCATCATTTAGTGATCATATAACTAGAAGTGTTATTATCATCACTATTATTTCATTAGTTCTCATGATTTTATTGCAGCAGAAATATGCACAGAAATTAAAAGTAATTCCAGCACCGCTTTTGGTAGTTATAGTAGGTATACTTTTAAATCTTTTATTTTCATTTTTGGATAGGGGATTGTCATTAAAACAAACCCAATTGGTTAATATACCCAATAATATTTTTAATAGTATTTCATTCCCTATTTTTTCAAAGTTGTTTTCTAGTATTCAGATTTGGAAAGATGGGGCAATTATTTGCTTATTAGCAACTTTAGAAACTTTATTGTGTTCGGAAGCTATTGATAAATTGGATATAAGAAATCGTATTACCCCTGTTAATAAAGAACTGATAGCACAAGGTATTGGGAATATGCTTTGTGGATTACTTGGCGCTATACCAATGACTGCAGTAGTAGTTCGAGGAGCTGCGAATGTGGATGCAGGAGGTCGGACAAAATTATCCGCCTTTACACACGGTTTATTTTTGTTATTGGCTGTTTTGTTTGTTCCTTTCCTATTAAATAAAATACCTTACGCATCACTTGCTGCTATACTTTTGGTGACTGGCTATAATCTTACAAAGCCAAAGCTTTACAGAAATATGTGGAGCCTAGGTAGAAAACAGTTTATCCCATTTGTTTTTACCATACTAGTTATATTATTGACCGATTTGTTGGTTGGGGTAAGTATCGGATTGTTAATTTCGATTTATTATATTATACAGAATAACTTTAAGACAGAGTATATCATTACAAGAACTAAGAAACACGAAACAGAATTTATCATACTCAAATTGAATAGTAATGTAACTTTTTTGAATAAAGTGCAGCTTAGAAAAACACTTGATCAGATTCCAGAATACAGTTGCCTTACAATTGATGGTTCAGATTCGAATTTTATAGATTATGATATCCTTGAGATAATCAGTGAATATGCTAATAAAGCACATGATCGACATATCGAGTTAAACTTGGCTGGAATTCAGAAAGTGAATGTTACCGCAGTTCACTAATTTCTGCTACTTTTGCTCCGGTAATTCAAAAAATAACAGGCAGTTGATTAGATAAACTCGGAATCAATATGCCTTTTTTAAAAGTTTAGACGAATAAGAATCTTATGGTTATAGAGCCCCGAATGCGTGGATTTATTTGTTTGACCGCTCACCCAGAAGGTTGTGAGAAAAATGTAGTCAACCAGATAGAGTATGTAAAATCGAAAGGACCTATTGAGGGGCCAAAAAATGTATTGGTAATTGGTGCTTCAACTGGATTTGGCTTAGCTTCCAGAATTGCAGCGGCTTTTGGATCTAATGCTGCAACAATTGGAGTTTTCTTTGAAAAACCACCTGCTGAGGGCAAAACAGCTACTCCGGGTTGGTATAATAGCGCTGCATTTCAAAAGCATGCTTTAGAAGCAGGCTTGTATGCAAAAAGTATTAACGGGGATGCTTTTTCTAATGAAATCAAAAAGAAAACAATCGACCTTATAAAAAAAGACCTCGGCAAAATTGATTTGATAATTTATAGTTTGGCATCACCTGTAAGAATGCATCCTAAAACGGGAGTTTTGCATAGATCTGTTTTAAAACCAATTGGAGTAACCTATACCAATAAAACGGTTGATTTTCATACAGGAATCGTATCAACTATTTCTATTGAACCTTGCACAGAAGAAGATATCACAAACACAGTTGCTGTAATGGGCGGGGAGGATTGGGAAATGTGGATTGATGCTTTGAAAGAGGCTGATGTATTAGCTCCAAATGCATTAACATTGGCTTATTCTTATATTGGGCCATCTTTAACGGAAGCGGTATATAGAAAGGGAACTATCGGTCGTGCTAAAGATCATTTGGAAGCAACGGCTTTTAAAATTGCAGATAAATTAAAACATACCGGAGGTAATGCTTTTGTATCTGTAAATAAGGCTTTAGTAACTCAGGCTAGTTCCGCAATACCTGTTATTCCTCTATACATTTCATTGCTTTATAAAGTGATGAAAAAAGATGAAAATCATGAAGGATGCATTGAACAAATCCAAAGACTTTTTAAAGACCGATTGTATACTTCAAATGAAATTCCTGTTGATGAGAAAGGCAGAATAAGAATTGACGATTGGGAAATGTTAGATTCAGTTCAAAGTCAGGTTGCTGAACTCTGGCCAGAAGCAAATACCGAATCACTTCCTTTGATTGGGGATTTGCAGGGATATAAATCTGAATTTTTAAGTTTGTTTGGTTTTGGGCTTGATAGTATAGATTACAGTTTAGATACAAATGAAAACTTATCTATTATTGGATTAGTGGAATAACAAATTCAACATGTAGTAAAACCTACAAGCAGAATACTGAGGTAAGCTGCTTGTAGGTTTTTTTTATGCCTTTTCTAATGCTTTAATATTTTTATAATCTTAATAATTGCAATTAGTTAACGAATTAATTTAAATTCAAAAAACTAACAATATTGCAATGAAAAAAGTAATCAAAGTTTTAGTATATGCATTGGCTTTAATTGTGGTTGCTAGTATTGTTTTAGTAACTTATGTTAAACTAGCATTACCAAATGTTGGGAAACCCGAACAGATAAGTATTGAAAGAACCCCCGAACGTATTGCAAGAGGTAAATATCTGGCAAATAGTGTAACAGTATGTATTGATTGTCATTCTACACGCGATTGGAATCAATTCTCTGGACCAATTATAGAAGGAACAGAAGGAAAAGGTGGTGAAGTATTTGATCAAAAATTTGGCTTCCCAGGTAGTTTTCATGCAAGAAATATCACCCCAGCTTCATTATCAAATTGGACGGATGGTGAAATGCTACGTGCTATTGCATCTGGGGTTGATAAAAATGGTAAAGCGTTGTTCCCTGTGATGCCGCATCCAAATTATGGAAAATTAGATCGGGAAGATCTTTATTCGATAATTGCGTATATCCGCTCATTAAAACCAATTGAACATCAAGTTCCTGCATCAGTTCCTGACTTTCCAATGAATTTCATACTTAATACGATTCCTCATAAAGCAACTTACTCTAAGAGACCTGATACAAGTAATGTATTGGCTTATGGCCAATATATATTTACAGCGGCTGCTTGTAATGAATGTCATACAAAAAAAGAAAAAGGTGCGCCCTTTGCAGGAATGGAGTTAGCTGGTGGTTTTGAATTTTCGATTGGATCAGGAGGAATTGTTAGATCTGCCAATATCACACCAGATAATGAAACTGGAATTGGTAAACTTACCGAATCGGACTTTCTCCAAAAATTCAAACATTATAATGATAGTAGTTATCTAAATCCCAGTATCAAAAAGAATACGTTTAATACAGTAATGCCTTGGATGATGTACCGAAATATGAAAGAACAAGATTTAAAGTCTTTGTTTTCATATATCAAAACTTTCAAACCTATCAAAAATGTAGTGGTTAAATATACTCCCGGGGAATAGTTTTCAAAAAGTAAAATGTTTATTTTATTTATTTAATGTATTTGAATACAACGGTATTTAATTGGATTTGTATTTTCAAAAGAATAACTTTAAATGGTAAAACACGATTGTAAACCTTGCAAATCTTTTTATCAAGATGTTGCCCAATAAAATATTGCCGATTACGCCTGCATTATCGAAAGAGTTTTCATTAAAAACTTTAGTCGAGAATAGAACTATTTACAATTTAGAAAACTGCGAACTCAACCTCTTTGAAACCTATAAACAGTCTGAATTAGTTTCATTACGATTTAATGATTTAGTGGTGACTAGTATGTTAAGAGGAAAAAAAATAATGCGCTTATATGATCAGCCAGGTTTTGAATATGTACCTGGAGAATCTGTAATTGTTCCAGCTAATGTGGAAATGAAAATTGATTTCCCTGAAGCCGCAATGGAAAACCCCACTCAATGTTTGGCACTTGCAATAGATAATAAAAAAATCCTTGACACATTACAGCTGCTTAATGAAAAGTACCCAAAAGAGGGGAGGAACGATTATTGGAAATTGGATGAAAGAAATTTCTTTTTTTACAATAATGCAGAACTGGCATTAACTGTTCACAAGTTGATTAATATTTGTCAAAGTACCTCAGTTACAAAAGATGTATTAGCTGATCTTACATTGCAAGAATTGTTGATTCATATTGCACAATGTCAAAATTTAAAAGAAGTACGGGAGGGTGATATAAATAAAATGCATCCACATTTGTATTATGTTGTTAATTACATTCGACAGAATATTAATTCCAAACTTTTTTTGCCAGATATTGCAAAAATCGCGAGCACTAGTCCTGCTTCATTGTATAGATTATTTAAAACAGAATTGGGAATTAGTCCTATAGAATTTATTGTTTTAGAGAGAATTAAACTTGCAAAACGTTTATTGAAAGACAAACACATTTTTATAAAAAATGTATCATATGAGGTAGGTTTTGATGATTGCAACTATTTTATTAGGGCTTTCAAACAACACGAAGGAATTACTCCTAAACAATACCAACAACTGAATTTGACTAATTAGTTTTCTAAATGTTTTAAGGGAACTAAATCAAGTAATTCTTCCTCTGTAAATAATTTAGATTGTGTTAGGAAACGCAGACCCATTGGTATTTCTAAAGAAAAACTAGAACCCCTTCCTTGTGTGATATGAATATTTAGTTGTGTATATTTCCAATATTCAAATTGATTTTTGTTCATCCAAAATTCACAGCCTTCAATCTCTCCTAAACAAATATCACTATTTCCAATAATGAAGTCTCCTTTTTCAAAACACATAGGTTGTGATCCATCGCAACAACCACCACTTTGGTGAAACATTAATGCGCCAAATTTATTCTTTAGTTCCTGGACTACACTTTTTGCTTCATCGCTTATTGTTACTCTTGCAATCATAATTAAAGATATAAAAATACCGATAGGAAATCCTACCGGTATTTATTTCGATTACTTGCTATTGCCGCTAAAAAAAGCCCAGTTTATTCTTACTATAAGAAATTAACATGTTTTTGGTTTGGCGATAATATCCGAGCATCATCTTATGGTTTTCTCTTCCAAATCCTGATTTTTTGTAACCCCCAAATGGAGCATGAGCTGGATAAGCATGATAACAGTTCACCCAAACACGACCAGCTTGAATAGCTCTTGGTACTTGATATAATTCATGTGCATCTCTTGTCCATACTCCAGCGCCCAAACCATACAAAGTATCGTTTGCAATTGCAATGGCTTCTTCGGTTGTTTTAAATGTAGTAACACATACTACTGGTCCGAATATTTCTTCTTGAAAAATGCGCATTTTATTATGCCCCTTGAAAAGAGTTGGTTGAATATAATATCCACCCGCCAAGTCTTCATCTAATTTGTTGATATCACCGCCACAAAGCAATTCTGCCCCTTCTTCTTTTCCTAACTTCAAATAAGATTGGATTTTTTCATATTGATCATTGGAGGCTTGTGCACCCATCATGGTATCCGAATCTAAAGGGTTTCCAACTTTAATTGCTTTTGTTCTTTCAATTACCCTGCTAATGAATTTATCATAAATGCTTTCATGAACCAAAATACGAGAAGGGCATGTACAAACTTCACCCTGATTTACTGCAAATAATACTGCACCTTCTATAGCCTTGTCGAAGAAATCATCATCATGGTCTGCAACTGAAGGGAAAAATATATTTGGTGATTTT
Source organism: uncultured Bacteroidota bacterium (assembly GCA_903825065.1). GTDB lineage: Bacteria > Bacteroidota > Bacteroidia > Chitinophagales > Chitinophagaceae > Sediminibacterium. The sequence goes on along the minus strand of CAIJZG010000016.1, from coordinate 1,032 downwards.
CCACCTAATTCCATAGTAACTGGGATTAGATTTTCAGACGCATATTGCATAATCAACCTACCTGTGGTTGTTTCACCTGTAAATGAAACTTTAGCAATACGAGGTGATTGTGCTAATGGCTTGCCTGCCTCTGGTCCAAATCCTGTTACTATATTTATTACACCTGCAGGTACAATATCTTTGATTAATTCCATCAAACACATAATAGAAGTAGGAGTTTGTTCTGCTGGTTTAACTACTGCACAACAACCTGCAGCTAGTGCTGGTGCAATCTTCCATACCGCCATTAACATTGGAAAGTTCCAGGGAATAATTTGACCAACTACACCTAATGGTTCGTGTAAAACAATGCTAACTGTTGTTTCATCATGCTCTGAAATAGAACCTTCTTCTGCACGAATTACACCAGCAAAATAGCGGAAATGGTCAATGCAAAGTGGAAGGTCAACATTTACTGATTCACGGATGGGTTTACCATTGTCGATTGTTTCAACAGTTGCCAGATATTGTAGGTTTGCTTCCATACAATCTGCAATTTTGTTGAGTATCGATGATCTGTAAGCAGCAGAAGTTTTACTCCAGGTTTTAAAAGCAATATGAGCAGCATCAAGTGCTAACTCAATATCTTCTTTTCCTGAGCGTGCTGCTTTGGTAAATACTTTACCATCGATTGGACTTGTATTTTCAAAATAAACTCCATTTACTGGAGCTACAAATTGCCCACCGATAAAATTATCGTAATGGGGCTTGAAACTAGGTTTTGGCTGTGGCATATCGTTTGTTTTAAATGGTGTTACAACAGTAATTAATAAATAATTTCTGTAATAGCACTATTCAATCAAATGATAGCATTATGATAAATTGAAAATAAATTTGTTCAATCAAGCCTATGTTTAACAAATTCTTGGAAGTTGCTCACCAGTTAAATATCCTACCACTCGGTGCCCACCAATTCTGCTTTTCATCATCACTTTTCCTGCATGTGTATCTGTTACCTCACCTATAATTCGAGCATTCAAACCGTTTTCATCT
>CAIJZG010000015.1 GCA_903825065.1 uncultured Bacteroidota bacterium | reverse complement strand
AATCTTCTCAATGCCACCTGCATGGTTCAAAACAGCCGACATATATTCACCCGGATAATGCGCTTTTAAATATGCAGTTTCATAAGCTACATATGCATAACAAGTACTATGTGATTTGTTAAATGCATATTGAGCAAATGCTTCCCAATCTGTCCAGATTTTTTCAAGCTTATCAGCTGCATGTCCTTTTGCAATAGCGCCATCTACGAATTTTCCCTTCATTTTATCCAGGGTTTTCCGATCTTTTTTACCCATTGCTTTTCGAAGTACATCCGCATCTCCTTTACTAAAGCCTCCAATCTTTTGAGATAAAAGCATTACTTGTTCTTGATAAACAGTAATGCCATAAGTATCCGCCAAATATTCTTCCATATCAGCCAAATCATAGGTGATGGCTTCTTTCCCATGTTTGCGATCGATAAAGTTGGGTATATAAGCAATAGGTCCCGGACGATACAAGGCATTCATGGCAATTAAATCTGCGAACTTATCTGGCTTTAATTCGCGCAGGTATTTTTGCATCCCCACACTTTCAAATTGGAATGTAGCATTAGTTTCTCCTCTTTGATAAAGAAGGAATGTTTTTTCATCGTCCAATGGTATCGTATCGAGATCGATGATTACTTTATGATTTTGCTTGATTAACTCTAAAGCAGTTTTTAAAATGGAGAGGGTTTTTAATCCCAAAAAGTCCATTTTAATAACCCCCGCTTCTTCAATAGTACTTCCTTCAATTTGTGTAACCCATAGTGGAGAATCTTTTGCAATTGCCACTGGAATCAAATCTGTCAAATCTCTTGGAGCAATAATGATTCCTGCAGCATGAATACCTGTATTTCTAACAGAACCTTCTAATCTTTCTGCTTCTTTTAAAACTTGTGCACGAATATCTGTTCCGGCATAAATTTCTCTTAACTTTTTAATATTGTCTAGATCGTCTTGCTGATATCCTTCTTTTTCTTCAAATGATTTTTGATGTAATTTTTCTCCTTCTTTAGCGGTAAATGGCGCGTGTAATACCCTGCGTAATTCAGTTCCAGGTTTGTCGGGTACTAATTTTGCCAACATATTACTTTCTACCAATGGCAAATCCATAACACGAGCAACATCCTTAATACTCATTTTGGCAGCCATGGTACCATAAGTAATTATTTGTGCCACCTGATTCTTACCATATTTATCAACTACATAATCGATTACTTTTTGCCGTCCTTCATCATCAAAATCCGTATCGATATCGGGCATGCTCTTCCGATCGGGATTTAAAAATCTTTCAAAAAGTAAGTTGTATTTTATTGGATCGATATTAGTTATGCCGATACAAAAGGCAACTACACTTCCTGCTGCAGATCCTCTTCCTGGTCCAACAAAAACGCCCATTTCCCTACCAGCTTTAATAAAATCACTCACAATTAAAAAGTAGCCGGCAAATCCCATCGTTCTAATAGTAAACAACTCAAAATCGAGTCGCTCTTGTATTTCCGGTGTGATTTCAGAATACCTTTTTTGTGCACCTTCTTTCGTTAAGTGCTGCAAGTATTCCCACTGATTCATATTAGAATCGGGATGAATCTGAAAAGATGCTGGTATTGGGAAAGCGGGGAGTAAAATATCTCTTTTTAGATTCAATACTTCTACTTTGTCTACTATCGCATTGGTATTGTCGAGGGATTCTGGAATATCTTTAAACAACTGACTCATCTCATCAGTTGTCTTAAAATAGAATTGATCATTAGGAAATTTAAAACGTCGATTTTTTAATTGAATCTCATCATTTACAAAATCATCAAACCCAGGTGTTGATTGTTTTTCGCCCGTATTAATACACAAAAGAATATCATGCGCATTGTAATCGTCGCGTTCTGTATAATGACTATCATTTGTAGCAATAACAGGCACATTAAATTTCTTCGCAAACTTCATCAAGGTATGATTGATAAGTTCTTGTTCCTTGATATTATGCCTTTGTATTTCTATATAATAATCTTCTCCAAAAAGATCAAACCACCATTTGAATTCTTGTTCTGCTTTTTCTTCCCCTTCATTCAAAATTGTTTGAGGAACATACGCACCAATGCAACAAGTAGTGGCGATAATTCCTTCATGGTATTGTTCAATTAATTTTTTATCTACACGAGGATATTTACTATATAAACCTTCAATAAAACCTAATGAAGTAAGCTTAACCAAGTTTTGATATCCTTGTGCATTCTTTGCCAAAAGAACTTGGTGATATCTTTTGTCTTTTTGTTCCTTGGTAAAGGTTTTGATAAAACGATCTTCGACCACATAGAACTCGCAACCAACAATTGGTTTCACCAGTGGTGCAAGAATATCATTTCCTTGATCATCCTTGCCAATCACCTTTGTCTTTTTCCAGGCCTGACTTACAAATTCAAATGCGCCAAACATATTTCCATGATCTGTAATTGCAATGGCAGGCATATTATCTTTTACGGCCTTATCATATAAACTGCCAATATTGGCAGCACCATCCAATAAAGAATACTGCGTATGGACGTGCAAGTGAGAAAATTGAGACATTCAGCTGGATTATTTGGTATAAAAGTAATAATGAAAAGTAATTAGCTATTTATTAGGGACTTCTAAAAAGATGATTTAATCAAATATCGTTACAAACTCAGTTTTTTGAAAGGAAATATTTCCACATCGAAACGTTGGAAAAATATTGATTTTATTTATCCACAAACAATTCGAGAATTGTAGAAATGAGGTTATTTTCTCAGATATTTTGCCTTTTAAGCAGCACAACTTATATTGCAGGGCAAGCATGAAAAAATCTTATCTAATTTTTTTTATTGGACTATTAACAACTTTTACAAGTTGTAGAACTTTTAGGCAACTATCCTCAAAGGACAATAATAGTAGCGAGTCGGTGAAAAAAAAGTCCAAATCTGGTGGTAAAACTGAGTTTCTGGATAATATTGAAGTTACACCTGGTTCAGTGGTTACTTCTAAACAAAAATCAAGTACTGCCAATACTCGGAATGAGGGGGTTAATATTTCAAAACCAAAATCAGATGATCCTTTATTCAATGTTCAAAACGCAAGTTATCTCCAATTAAAATATTCAGTTTTGATTGGTGTGCCCGTTGAAAGATTAAATAATATTGGGTTATTGGACGAAATAGATAAATGGTGGGGAACTAAATACTGTTTGGGTGGGGTTACCGAAAACTGTTTAGACTGTTCTGCATTTACACAAATACTTTTTAGAGATATTTATAACACAAATCTCCCACGAACAGCTCAGGAACAGTTCAATGCTTCTCAAAATGTGGAAGATGGCCAGTTAAAAGAGGGAGACCTTGTTTTCTTTCATACAACCGGAAGAAGAAGCAAAAACATTACACATGTGGGTGTGTATCTTCAAAACAATAAATTTGTTCATGCTGCCACAAGTGGTGGCGTAATGATAAGCGATTTGAATGATAAATATTGGCAACCGAAATTCAGAGGTGGTGGACGAATACATTAATGGATGAACTTATTCTTTTTAAATCGCTCTTGAAAATGTTGGACAAGCTGTGCTGCATCAGGAGTAATCTTCCAATAATAAATACTAATGCTAAATAAAGTAGAAAAAGTAATTGTTCTGAAGAAAATACCTATCCATCCCGAAAAATTCCGACCTAATAGATAACTAATTGCATAAATGACGACTGCTAAAAAAATGGCATAAATTGTTTTAGCATTGAAAGGCTGCATATTAAATTTCCGTCTGAGAAATTCAAATCGAATAAAATTATATAAGCCAAAAGCTACTAATTCGGCAAATGCAGAACCAATGATTCCATAATTTTTAATAAGAAAATAAGTTAGCGGAAGTCGAAATGCAAGCAAAATAACTCCGCTATAAAAATCAAATTTCCAATAAGTGGATGTGTTAATGACTATATTATTCAATCCAGTTCCAGCGTCAATTATCCTTACCATTCCTAATATGAAAATTACTGCCATGCCTCCCTCGTATTCCTTTTGAATATTCAACACTTGTAATCCTTGATATGCGTTAAGCCAAAGGTTTCCAAATATAAAAAGTGATATTAGTAATAAGTTAATACAAGAGCGTTTATAAATTCTTTCAATTTCAATCATATTCTTATCCTTCCAAGCCCTTGATAAAACGCCAGCAGAAATAGATTGTATACTTCTCTGTGGCACTTGTACAAGATTTGCGGCATACTGTGCAAGGCCAAAAACGGCCACAACACCTAATCCCATAAACTTGGCAATAATAAAGCTATCTATTGTTGCGGCTATTGATGCAATAAGCGTGCCTCCAAAAATCAACGCTTGCATAGCAAGTATTTTTTTCTTAAATTTTTTTGTTACCCTGCTTAATACAAAAGGAAAGTGTAAACGTTTTGTTTGATACAAATAAATTGCAAGAATAAAAAATATCGCTAGGTATAAGAGTGCAAATATTTTAATGTATAAATCAAAAGATATTATTTTGAAATAAAATAATAATATCAACCCCAGGGTGAAAATTCTTAAACCAGTTTCTTTTAGAAAATTTGAGATCACAGTTTTTTGGATTCCCCAGCAAAATCCCTCTATCACTGAAAAGAATAGCATTCCCATTGCAAATGGGAACATCCAAAAATAATAATGAATAATTAATTTTGATCGTACTGAGAATTGTTTTACAAATAATGGTTCAAAATAAAAACCTGCAATTAATATTAAAAGGAAACCCAATAAAGCCGTTATCATAGCCCAGCTCATTAGGTCAATTTCGTGTTCTGCTAAATTGTCTTTATAATAAGGATAGAATTTGTAAATAATTGGAATAACTCCCAAGCTACTAAACGCATACATATTTTGAGCGTAATCAAAAAAGATACGCGTTAAGCCAAATTGTTCTGCAGTAAATGCACCATGTTGGGTTCCGATTTTGGTATAAAAAAATATATTAATAGCACCAATAAAAAATCCGAAATACACCAGTAAGCTGGAGATGATTGTTTGTTTCCGGATACTGCCCATAAGTTTATTCTAAAATGAATCGGTACTTGATAATTCTCTCACTTTGATATAATATTTCATTTCTATTGCTGCAGGATTAAAGAATCCAGCTTCTTGTTCTGTAACGTCGATCGAGTTCCAATTGTCTTTCTTTGGTGCTAATTTCTTTTTGTCTTTATCTGTCCTTAAAGTAATTGGCAAATCAAATCCTTCTATGCAATTTGTCCATCTGAAGAATAATTTTTGCTTGTCTTTTTGATAGGATAATTGTAGTTCCGGGATATCTGTATTTCTTAAATATTGATCAAAAACATGAGAGTAATCATATCCAGCAGACCTACTAATGAATGACTCGATTTCGGTAGACATCACTGTTTTATGATAAAATACGGCATTCATGTTTCGTAATGTTTTACGAAATAAGCTGTCGTCATCCATACTATTTCTAATAGTCTGTATCATATTGGAACCTTTATAATACATGTCATTTCCCCCTTCTGCATTCACGCCATATTTACCTATAATAGGAGAGCGGTTAGTGATATTTTTTCGAATTCCAAAATTGTATTCATTGCCAGCTTGTTTGCCACTTAGCCATTGGGTATACAATGTTTCCATAAAATTAGTCAGGCCTTCGTGTACCCACATATCTGCAATATCATTACTGGTTATATTGTTTCCAAACCACTCATGACCACTTTCGTGTATAATAATAAAATCCCATTTTAATCCCCAGCCAGTTCCTGATAAATCTCTTCCTAAATATCCATTTTTAAATTTGTTTCCATAAGTAACCGCACTTTGGTGTTCCATACCCAGATAAGGTACTTCGATCAATTTGTATCCATCTTCATAAAATGGATATTTCCCTAACCAAAATTCAAAACAATGCAACATGGTTTTTGCTTGTTGGAACTGAATTTTAGCATTATCTAAATGATAGGGTAATATATAAAAATTTAAAGGCAATATGCCTCCTTCACCCTTAAGTGTATCAGAAAATGATACATATTTGGCGATGTTCATGGAAAGGCTATAATTGTTGATGGGATTCTTTACTTCCCATATCCAGGTTTTTTGATGAGTCTTGGGTATGTTTATGATATTAGTTAATTGACCATTTGAAACATCCATTAATGTATCCGGTGTAGTGATTGAAATTCTTGCTCCTCTTTCAGGCTCATCACTTTGATGATCTTTGCAAGGCCACCAAACACTTGCGCCTAAACCCTGACAAGTAGTGCTTACAACTGGATTCCCTAGACTGTCTTTCGTCCAGGTAACACCTCCCCCCCAGGGTGGATTTTTTGCTTCTTGCGGTATGCCCTTATAATAGATACGGATTGTTTTTTCTTCACCAATATTTGGATATTTTGGGTAATGGATCCAATAAACATTACCATCTCTTTCGAAATTTAAATTGATTTGACTCTTACTATTGTAATCAAATGCACTATCAATTACCAACGGTTGTTGTAAATCAATTTGCATAGTTTTGTCTTTCTTCAAAACCTGATAACTAATGTCAACAAATCCATTAATTGTTTTATCGATTATATTTGGTGTAACGTGTAAATCATAGAATTGAATATTCCACCAGGCTCTTTCAACACCAATAGTTCCTCTTAATGTGTCGGCTCTTGTATATTTTTTTTCTCCTTTTTGGGCTTGAGAAAAATTCATACTCAAACTTATTAATAAGCTAAATACAAAGAGTTTAGTTTTCATGTATAAAATTATGTTTAAGAATCTAAAGCCCAATCAATTTATCATGCTAGTTTAATTCTTCAATTTATTTTTAAAAACTTTTTCGAATTTTTCGAGTTTTGGTTGTATCACAAAACGACAGTATCCTTGATTTTGATTATCGTTATAATAGTTTTGATGATAATTCTCTGCAGGATAAAAGTTTTTAAATGGTTCAATGGCTGTTACAATTGGTCGTGGCCATGAACCAGATTGGTCTAGAGCCAATTTATATTGTGCTGCTTTGTTTTTTTCGATTTCAGTTTTGTAAAAAATCACAGATCGATATTGAGGCCCTTCGTCATTCCCTTGACGGTCGAAAGTTGTGGGATCATGCGTTTTCCAGAACACTTCTAAAAGTTCATCATAACTAATTTGTTTAGGGTCGTAAATGATCTGACAAAGTTCTACATGGCCAGTTTTTTTATCACAAACTTCCTGGTAACTAGGGTTCTCTACATGACCTCCACCATAGCCACTAATTACTTTATAAACACCTTTTAGTCTTTGGAAATAGGCTTCTGTACACCAAAAACAACCTTCCCCAAAAGTGGCAGTGTCTGTATGTATTCCCATTGGGATTGCTTCAGTATTCATTTTAGATAAGGTTTTAGGTGTTTGCGAGCAGCTTGTTAATGCTATGATAATCAGTAGATTAACTACAAATATGGGTTTTAAAATTGATTTCATGGATACAATATACGAAACAGAAAAAATAGGGTGCTAATGAAAATCATTTTTTAACAAACTAAACGCCAAAACTATTTTTTAAGTCATTTATACTAGAAAGCTTATTTTTACGTTGCCGTCTGCCCCCAGAGAATATGATATTACAAATAGAAAATAAAAGTCAGGATAAGAACCGCCTGGAAAATCTGTTAATGATTGTT
>CAIJZG010000014.1 GCA_903825065.1 uncultured Bacteroidota bacterium | reverse complement strand
TGGGAGAAGATTTTGTAGATGAGATTATCAATGCAAAACAAACTCACGAATCAGAATTGGCTATCCAACAATTGCGGGTTCAATTATTAAAAGAAAAATTATCAAAACTTAGAGAACCTGCAGCTAAACACTTATTATCTGTTTGCGATCAGTTAGTTCGCAGAAGCGTTTGGTTAGTTGGCGGTGATGGATGGGCTTATGATATTGGATATGGAGGGCTTGACCATGCATTAGCAAGCGGAAGGAATGTGAAGATATTAGTAATGGATACAGAAGTGTATTCTAATACCGGAGGACAGTCTTCCAAATCTACACCAACAGCTGCTACTGCAAAATTTGCATCAGCTGGAAAAACTGGAGGAAAGAAAGACTTAGCGATGCAAGCCATGTCTTATGGAAATGTTTATGTTGCTAGAATCGCATTTGGCGCAAACCCGCAACAAACATTATTAGCATTACGTGAAGCAGAAGCTTACGATGGACCTGCTTTAATTCTTGCCTACAGCCATTGTATCGCTCATGGTTATGATCTGAAAAATGGTCTAACACAACAGAATATGGCCGTTGCAAGTGGTCACTGGCCATTATTGAGATATAATCCAGTATTAAGACAGAAAAATCAAAATCCATTTGTATTAGACTCTCCAAGACCAACGATTAACTTAAGAGACTATGCATACAATGAGTTAAGATATAAAGTGCTTACACAAACAAATCCGGTAGAAGCCGAAAGATTAATGGTGCATGCCCAGAATTTAGTAAACTTAAAATGGAAAACCTACGAAGAATTGGCTACGAAAAAAGCTAGCGACTTTGTTCCACTTGGATAGGATTCAATTGCTTTTATAAAGAATGCCACCTCCTAAAACAGGTGGCATTCTTTATTTTAGAACAGATTCTTTCTCTTGCAATTTTTCTAAAAGTTTCATCTGATTAGATGCTCTTACAAAATTTTGTCCCTCATATTTTGCGCCATAATAACAATCACTATTTAAATGATCTGTTAGAAATCTCAAAGCTTGCATATAAATCATGAATTGTGCAGCATAAAAAAAATATTGAATCTCCGTAGCCGATAATTCATCACCCATTGCATCTGCATAACCTCGAACAATAGCTCGATAAATTTCTGACCGAATATTTATTTTATCGAAATCTTTTTCTTCTTCACTTACTGGGCATAAATAAGTTCGCATCATATCCCCGACATCGCTTATAAAAAAACCGGGCATTAAAGTATCTAAATCAATCACACAAATCCCTTTATTATTCTCGTCGAATAATACATTGCTAATTTTCGTATCATGGTGTGTAACACGCATTTTAAAATCCGGATTCGTTAGAATTGATTGATAGGTTTTAACAATCCCTCTATTATCAATGAGTTGTTGAATGATCTGTTTTGAATCTGCAATTCTATTTGCATCCCCAGATTTTAGTGCTTCTTCAAATTGATGATACCTAAGTACCAGGTTGTGAAAATCCGGTAAAGTATTTTGTAGTTTATTAGTTTCAAACTCACTCAACAATTTAGTAAATATTCCAAATTGTTTGGCAGCTTCAAATGCTTCAGATGCATTCCCTACAACAGTTTTAGCGTGCGACCCAATTACATAAGGAAACAATCGATAATATTTATCATCAAAATAAAACATCGATTTCGAATCACTTGTTTTAATTGGATGCACAAAAAAATATGAAGGATAATTAAGTGAAAGAAAATCTCCCACTGCCTCTATATTTTGAGCAATCATTTCTGGAAAAGGAAAAACATTTTGATTAATCGTTTGTAAAATAAAATCTCCTTTTGAAGATTTTAATTTCCAGGTATGATTAATTAATCCAGAACCAAAACTTTGCTGTTCTAGGCCTTTCAGATCGAATCCGAATGCACTTAATACCTCTGATGGAATAGAGCCCATTATTAATAAGTATCATTTAATGCAAACACTGGTTTACGAAACATCCACTGTCCACCTGTAAAATCAGGGAACTCAACTGTTTGGCAACCAAGGTCAATCGATTTCTCGCTTAGGGGCGAAATAGCACTCCAGGTTGCTGCATCATATACATCCATTGGGGTTGCGGTTTTATTTTTGATACTTTCCACTAAAGCATGAATTACAAAAAAGTCCATTCCGCCATGGCCAGCGCCAGCAGTTTCTTTACTCCAGCGTTGCCATAAAGGATGGTCGTATTTATCGAGCCATTGTTTTGCATCATCCCATTGATGAGCATTCGCAGACTTATCTTGAATATAAATACTTTTATTAACATCCATCCAAATACCTTCAGTACCCTGCACTCTAAATCCTAATGAATAGGGTCTTGGCAAATTCGTATCGTGTTGTAATAAAATGGTTTCTCCGTTTACACAATTAATGGAAGTAGTTACTACATCACCTAATTTAAAATGCACTTTTGCATTCGGATGATTTTCTCCTCCTTGTTTTACAATATGATTATGTAAACCCCTTGCTTTCGATGAAAAAGAACAAAGAGAAGTAAACCTATTCCCTCTATTGATATTGATATAATTGGCAACCGGACCAACACCATGTGTTGGATACAAATCGCCATTTCTATGAACAGAATGTTCAGTTCTCCAGTGTGCTTCTGAATATGCTTTTTCACCAAATTCAACACCGTGTCCGTAAACTTCTATACCATTATTGAATTTAACTTCACGCAAATCATGTTGATAGCCACCTTGCAAATGAATGATTTCTCCAAATAAGCCCTGACGAACCATATTCAAAACTGCCATCACATCTCTTCTATAACATACATTTTCAAGCATCATCACCTGGGCTTTGTGCTTTTCAGCCGCGCGAACTACTTCCCAATGATCTTCTAAACTAATGCCTATTATTACTTCCGACCCTACATATTTTATACCCGATTCTATACTTCCAATAATCATTTCTTTATGCCATTCCCAGGGAGTAGCTATCACAATTCCATCCAGTTGCTTTTTCTCTACCATGGTTTTCCACGCAAGGCTATCACCAGTATATATTTCAGGCATTTTTTTCCCACTTTTGGCAATAATCTCTTTAGCAGAATTCAGCGTACGCTCATCAATATCACAGATTGCTAATAGGTCAACATCCTCTCTTCTTAACAAAAGATCGAGATGATTCAAACCCCTTTGCCCTACACCAATAATACCCATTTTGACTTTATAAACAGTTGGTGCAGCAAATAATTTATTCGGAGAGGTAATCGCTAAAGAAGCTGCTGCAAATCCTGTATTGCGAAGGAAATCTTTTCTATGCATTTTATTTGTTTTAAATGGGTTTGTAATGCTAATATATCAGTAATAACATTTAAAAGATAAATATCA
>CAIJZG010000013.1 GCA_903825065.1 uncultured Bacteroidota bacterium | reverse complement strand
ATATGAAAATTCAAAGTAAATTTCTTTTCAATTAATAATTTTCTCCAGTCAATAAACAGTAACATACAAAGTATAAATATGCCGAGTGCTATTCCTGATAAACTCTTCCATGTTAGAAAACCCTTTAAAAAACTCGCTGTATTATTAGCTACATAATCACCTGTAAAGACCATTAATAAGTCACTTAAAAATTTCCCCACTAAAAAAGTAGGCACTATGTAGATGGCTTTTATTTTGGCAATACCCGCTGCTGAAAACAATGTGGTAGTGGGTAAAGGCATTAGTGTGTATAGGAAAACAAACGCTTGAATTCTCCAGCCCTTTTCCGCTAATTTATTTCCTATAAAATGAAGGTCTTCGTTCTTCTCCACTTTAATGTAACGTTCAGATAAATAAGGGATATATAAAAATAACACGTACCTGCCTAATGCAGAACCGAGTACTCCAAAAATTAGTACAAACCAGATATTTAAATCAAATTTCATTTGAAAAAATACCATAACAGTCCAAGCAGGAGGACCAAAGAATGGCAAGAGATCTACAAGAAAAGCTGCTGCAAAAACAGATAGGTAATACCACATATCTATTGAAAGTTACTTAAACATTCTTAATTATCTACCTCTTTAATCGTAGTTCTTTTATCTGTCGGATTTCGTGTTTCGTATTTTAATTTAAATGCGGATAAGTCTGGTTGATATTTTCGTTCTCTTTTCAGATCATATTTATATACTAAATTCCCAACTTCATGAAGTAATGGTAAACCAATAGTTTCATATTCATATTTATCATCGTTCAAAATTTCGTCTTGATTTACATAAATAGTTGCTGCCAACATAAACTCAATGTTGTTTTTTACATCAATCACATAAGAAACATCAGTTAAGAATCCATAAGCCCAACCCACTTTATTAAATACTCTAATTTGTTGTGGCATTTGATGAGTGCTATCATGAAAAAAGAATTTTACATAACTATTATAAAATATAGAATCATTGTATTTTGGATAATTTGTTTCTGAAGGATATTGAGAGAGATACTTTAAAAGGAAGTCCCTATCATTTTTTTGCAAATCAAATCTTTGTTTTTTAGGTACCGACAAAGGGAATAATACCGATTGTAATATTTGTTGGAAATCTTCTAATGGAATATAATTGTGTTTCGTGAAATCAAATGGCTCATTTATCAGACTATCTTTTTTATTTAGGTAGCCTTTCCCCAATAAAAATTGCTTACTAAAATCAAAGTGTGCTTTATTGTATGCAGAGGTTTGTAGGAAAATTAGTTCCCCATCATCTTTCATAAATTTAATAGGATTTGTGTGTCTATTTTGTTCTTCATCAAAACCCATAAACTGCCTGGTAATTCTTATTTTTTCATAACCTTTTTGGTGCAATCGAGTATTGATGGCTTCTTGTCCCATAAATTGGTACAGGCGGTTATAAGGGTCGTTCTCACTTATTAAGAATGCACGTTTTATAAAGTTGGCAATACTTGGAAACCCAGTTTCGGAAGTGCTATCTTTTATTAATGGTTTTTGTCCAATATAATTGCTATCAAACTGCATACGGGTATATTTATTTAACCCTGGTTGCTGAAGTTGATTTAATTTTTCAAGTGAAAGAAAAGCCAATGGCATCTTAACCATAGATGCAGGATTGAAATAACTTTCTGGATCATAGTTAAAATAAAAGTTCTTAAAACCGGGAAGATTTTTTTTATCACGATCTATTTCTGTATAGATAATTTGTAAACGATAATTAGCAGGATTTTGTAATACTCTTTTTGCAACAATTGATTCAGTGTGATCGAAAATATGGAGCATCAAACTATCAGTTTTGGGCTGGGCTTTTAATTTGATAGCCATACATATTACAACTATTGGAATAATTATTTTAAGCATCTTGTAAGTTACAAAATTTAACATACCAATTTTATGGATAGAACTTATTAGTTTTGTTCAGAATCAAAAATTATGACCAATCTTTTCTCTCCTTTTGAAATTAAATCAGTCCACTTAAAAAATAGGATTGTTATTTCTCCAATGTGTCAATACTCGTCAATAGATGGATTCGCAAACGATTGGCATTTAGTGCATTTAGGTAGTCGTGCTGTAGGCGGAGCTGGATTAATAATTTCGGAAGCTTGTGCTGTTGTACCTGAAGGTAGAATTTCACCTTTCGATTTAGGTATTTGGAAAGATGAACATATATCTGAACTTAAAAGAATCACCACATTTATTGAATTACAAGGTTCAGTTCCTGCTATTCAATTAGCTCATGCAGGTAGAAAAGCAAGCTGTGCACAGCCTTGGAAAGGTGGAGAAATGTTACGGAAAGATGAGGGTGGTTGGCAAACCTTTGCACCATCGGCAATTGCTTTTAATCAAATGTATCCCATGCCGCTTTCGCTTAATATTGAAGGAATCCAGAAAGTGGTTGATAGTTTTAGGTTAGCCGCTAAAAGGGCCTTAGAAGCTGGGTTTAAAGTAATTGAAATTCATGCAGCGCATGGATATCTGATACATGAGTTCTTTTCACCTTTATCAAATCAAAGAACTGATGCGTATGGGGGTAGTTTTCAAAATAGAACACGCATTCTTTGTGAAATCATAACTGCTATTCAAGGGGTATGGCCTGAAAACCTGCCTATTTTCGTTAGAATTTCTGCTACAGATTGGGTAGATGGTGGATGGAATATTGATGAATCAGTTGAATTATCTAGGATTCTAAAAGATATGGGTATTGATTTGATTGATTGCTCATCGGGTGGTAATATCAGTAATGTACGAATACCCTTAGCTCCTGGATACCAAGTACCTTTTTCAAAAAGAATAAAAGAAGTGACAGGAATTTCAACTGGCACGGTAGGTTTGATTACCGATGCACAACAGGCGGAAAATATCTTATTGAATAAAGAAGCCGATTTGATTCTTTTTGCTCGAGAATCATTACGTAATCCATATTTCCCATTGAATGCAGCGACTGCACTCAATGAGAAAATAGATTGGCCCATACAATATGCTCGAGCGAAAAAATAATTAAAGAGTTAATCCTCCAGATGCTTCAATGCGTTGTCCGGTAATCCATCCTGCATCTTCTGAACATAGAAATGCTACGATGCCACCTATGTCATTTGCTTGTCCAACCCTTCCAAGTGCGGCCATAGTTCCCATCATAGCTTTACGTTCTGGGTTATTTCTTATGGCAGCATTATTAAAATCTGTTTCAATTGGGCCAGGAGCAAGAACATTAACCGTAATTCCTTTGCTTCCTAATTCCTTTGCAAGATATTTGGTTAGTGTCTCTATTGCTCCTTTCATAGACGCATATATACTATATCCAAATACAAAAGACCTGGTGGATCCAGAAGAAATATTTACGATACGACCATTATTGTTAATAATTGGTAATGATTTTTGGATTAAAAAGTAAACAGATTTGAAATGCACATTCATAAATACATCAAAATCATTCGGTGTTGCTTTTTCAAAAGGGATAGTTGAACCCATACCTGCATTGTTTATCAAGAAATCGAAATGATCTGTTTGCCAATGACTAT
>CAIJZG010000012.1 GCA_903825065.1 uncultured Bacteroidota bacterium | reverse complement strand
TGTGCGGTGACTGTTCTTATCTACATAAATATCGTTCCATGCTTTTTTAACTTCTTCCATCCGGTCATGATAAACTTTTGCTTCTTCAGTTTTGCCAAGTATATCAGCTGCTTTGCTTAGAATTTCAAGATCGTATGCATAATAGGCCATCCAAAATAGGGTATTATCGTTTTTATTTCCTTCTGGACTTAACCAATCTCCTAATGGGCCTTCATTTAATATGCCAGTATTCTTATTTACTTTAGACTCGAGAAACTGAAGATATTTCTTCATTGAATTGTAATGCTCATTCAATAATTGTTTGTCGCCATATTGTCTATAAGTTTCCCAGGCAACTACAATTCCTGCACTCCCCCAAAGTGTTCCACCAAATCCACCCCCAAGTGGGGCAACATCAGTAAATCTTCCATCGCTAGATTGTACATCTCTCATTGCTAAAAGATGTCTTCTTAAAAAAAGATTTGCATCCATTAAATAAGTAGCAGATCTTGAGAAAACTGAAATATCTCCACTCCATCCCATTCTTTCATTTCTGTTCGGGCAATCTGTAGGGATCGACAAAAAATTTCCTCTTAAAGACCATGTAATATTTTGCCATAATTTGTTGACTAAAGTATCAGAACATTCATATTTTGAAGCAAGTTCCTTTACCGAACTTATTACTTGCCCTTTAACGTCAGCAAGATCTATTTTTTTATCAATTCCGGTGATTTCTATAAAACGATATCCATGAAATGTAAAATGTGGATTAATTATTTCATCGCCCCCTTTTAGAATATATCGATCTGTTGCTAATGCTGCTCTGATATTTTCCATCATGATCATTCCTTCATTACCCTTGTATTCTTTAAGATTAGGATATTTAACTTCTGCAAAACGCATATTAATGATATGACCCCTTAAGCCGTTTTTGATAAATATCTTTGGAATACCCACCATATTTTGTCCCATATCGTATACAAAAACGCCAGGCTTTACTTCATTTACAGACTTAGCTGTTAAATTTTTAACGATACTTGCATTTTCTCCTATTTGACCGATGAGTTGAAAATCATTGTAGTCAACACTCGATTTCTTTCCCAAGAAATCTGTACTGACACCCATATAAGCATTTCCTTCCAATGGAATTTCAACAGCTTTTTTCCAAAATTTATCATTGTAATAACTTGTTGACCAATTTTTAATTCCATCCTCTTTTCTGGCATCATATACTTCTCCTTGAAAGAATGAACTATAACGGATAGGTCCATCATTAAAATATTTCCACTCTTTGTTGTTTGTTGTGATGATTTGTTCTTTACCATCAGAATAAGTAACCACTAATTTTGCAAGCAATGATTGACGATCGCCAAAAAAGTTCCAACTATCACCACTAAAAGTGATATTACCACTCCACCAACCTTCGCTCATGCATGCCCCTAAAACATTTGGTGACTTTGGGTTGATAGCTGCAGTAACATCATAGGTCTGATACATATGGTGCTTATTGTATTGTGTTAGACCGGGATTGAAACAATCCTTTCCAATTCTTTTCCCATTCATATATATTTCATAAATACCACGGGCAGTAACATAAAGTCTAGCTTTTTTGATAGTTTTCGCAGCAGTTTTAAACTCAGTTCTTAACATTGGACTTGCATTTTTACTTGGGTTTGCTGTAAAAATGATATTGCTTAAAACATGATAGGAATTACCTTGAATTTGAATGGAGGATGATTTGAAAATCCCTTTATAATTAGATTCATCAATAGTTTCGGCGAATAATATATTGGAAGGCTTTCTAAGATTTTTAATTTCAATGGATGAAAAATTGGCAATCTGATTAGCATCAGTTTTGAATCCAATATCATTTACCATTGGGAAACTAATAAAATTATTTCCACTTCCAACAGGGTTAAGATTTAATCCAGTTGGTGAAAAGCTTTGAGTATTTGAATTTGAATCTCCCATTTTGTGTGTAGCATCATCACCATCAATATAAAAATCGAAGACACCAAAATTGCAATCCATCGAAATTTGATGATAGTTGAATTTATTGTTATTGTTAATGATGCTTTGAGGAATAGAAAAAGATTTTATAGGAAAATCTTTTTTATCTTTTTGTGTATAGCCAACTCTATAAATATTCAATTTGGCAGTACTTGTCAATTCCTGGGATAAAGTAGATATGTCTAATTCAACTGCAATATAACTTTGGTTGATTTTATTTTCAACACCCATTAAATTTAAATTCTTATTAAATAAACGTGGATCATTTGCACCAAAAACAAAAGATGCTTTGGAACTATTCGATACTTTATCCAGTTGAATTTGATATTGAATTTTAAAAACTGATAAATAGTGAGAATATAGCACCATATCTTCTGTAGCTCCGCCAATCCATTTAGCTCCTGACCACCCTTCAAGATTCCCAGATAACATTCCAGTTTCAAACCAGGAACTAGTTGCTGCTAGCTCACCTTTTTTATCCCACACACTTAAATTCCAATGATAGCGCGAGTTTGGTTTCAATACTTCACCCTGATATTCGATTCCTACTGAAATATCAGAGTCCACTTTGCCACTATTCCAAATGATATTAAAAGCATCATCGGTTACAATTATCTGATAGACTTTTTGTTGATATCCTCTAAGATTATCCAATGCCTTCATCTGCCAGGAAAATTGTGGCGTTTTTATATCGGTACCTAATGGCGTAGTCTGGTAATTTACCTGGAGTTTCTGAAGCGAGAAATTAGCCAATAAATTTGTGGCATAAAATAGTAACACTGTGGCAAACAAAACAGTTTTTTTCACTTTATACTTTTATAAGTCTAAAATTAGTTGATATGAAGTGAACCAAAATCGTAAATAAAATGGACCTGTCTGTCATGCCCCATCCTGTTTGATAAAAAATATGACTGGCTGCGACAATTTATTTAAATTGAGTGAATTTCTAACGTCATATTGTTGCCATGAATTTTATTAAACTACTTGTTTGCTGTCTCTTTTTAATTTTAAATAGTTCTACCGTTTTCGCACAAAAAACATTTGTTGTAAAGGCAAATGAAATTAAGGCAAGCATTCAACCAACAATGTGGGGTGTTTTTTTTGAAGACATTAATCTTGGTGCTGATGGAGGAATTTATGCTGAATTGATTAAGAACCGGTCATTTGAATTTAAAAAACCTATGATGGGGTGGAGGGTTTTAGGTTTAACGAAAACAGAAGGCGATTTTCAAGTTTTGAATAGGCAGGATGCAAATACAGCGAACCCAAGATATATGCACATTGTTTTAAACCATGCAAAGCATGATCTTGGATTATCTAATGAAGGGTTTAGAGGAATGGGAATCAAAAAAGATTTAGGATATGATTTCTCATTCATGTATCGTCAAAAGTCTTCTGACATAAAAGTGCATATTGAATTAGTTAGCAGTAAAGGGGAGATCATTGGGAAAACAATTATTCAACCAAACAATACTGGGGATGTTTGGAAAAAAATATCAGCCAGTTTTATTGCTAAGGAAACAGATATGAAGTCGCATTTGAATATTTGGTTTGAAGGCGATGGTGTTATCGATCTGGATATGATTTCTTTATTTCCAAAAGATACCTGGAAAAACAGACCAGGAGGCATGCGTGCTGATATGATTCAGTTATTAGCTGATATGAAGCCAGGGTTTATTCGGTTTCCTGGGGGTTGTATAGTTGAAGGGTACGACCTTTCTCAGCGTTATCAATGGAAAAAAACGATTGGTCCTATCGAAGAACGCCAATTAATAATTAACCGCTGGAATACTGAAATTGTTAACCGTCCAACGCTGGATTATTTTCAAACATTTGGCTTAGGTTTTTTCGAGTATTTTCAACTCGCTGAAGACATAGGTGCAGAGCCTTTGCCAATATTGAATTGTGGCATGGCTTGTCAATTTAATTCCTCAGAATTAGTACCTATTGAAGGGTTAGATCCCTATGTAAAAGACGCCATTGATCTTATTGAGTTTGCGAATGCAGATAGTACTACTTATTGGGGTAAAATTCGTGCATCCTTAGGACATGCTGCATCCTTTCATTTAAAAATGATTGGAATAGGAAATGAAAACTGGGGTCCACAATATGTAGAAAGATTAAAAATATTCACTAAAGCAATCAAGGAAAAATATCCAGATATAAAACTAGTATATAGCTCTGGAACAGATCCAGAAGGGGAAAGATTTAATTATTTAAATTCTGTTTTGAGGAAAATGAATGCAGATATCATTGATGAACATTATTACAGAAGACCTGAATGGTTTTTAGCAAATGCGAAAAGATATGATAACTATCCAAAGGATGGCTCAAAGGTTTTTGGAGGAGAATATGCAGCGCAGAGTGATCATACAGTTAGCGTCAATAATAAAAATACTTGGTTAACTGCTTTATCTGAAGCTGCATTTATGACAGGACTAGAACGTAATGCTGATGTTGTTTCCATGGCTTCTTATGCCCCCCTTTTTGCTCATATAGATGGTTGGCAATGGACTCCTGATTTGATTTGGGTAAATAATCTTCAGTCATATGGTACTCCCGATTATTATGTACAAAAGCTTTTTTCAACTAATAAAGGAACTAAAGTTGTACCGATCACATTAAACAATGAAGCAGTTACTGGTCAGGATAGTTTATATGCAACTTCAGCAATTGATGAAGTTGAAAAAGAACTAATAATTAAAATAGTAAATGCCTCTGTAAAACATCAGAACCAGGCTATTTTATTAGATGGTGTTAAGTCTTTAACTACAAAAGGAAAATTAATCGTTTTAAAAAGCGATAATTTATATAGTGTTAACTCATTTGAGCATCCTGAAAATATTGCACCTAAAGAATCTGAGATAGATATAAAAGGTAGAAAGATCCTGTTGGATCTTTCTCCTTATTCACTAAATGTTCTTCGGATTAGCATGAAATAATTAATCAGCTCTTAATCCCAATGCTTTAATATAGCCCTTGTTTGGAATAATGTTTTCGTATTTGCAATTTTCAAGAAATTGATACCATGCTTTTTTGGCGGCGTCTAATTGTGCTGGTTTATTTTTTCTTACTTCATCAAAATTGCTTCTGGCAGTATCAGAATATTTACTGATCAGTTCATAATTTGCTGGTTGAGAAAAGCTAACAATACCCCTTGTATTATTCATTTTCTTATAAGGCCAGAAATGCCAGCCAATATTATTCTGTTCTAATAGTTTTCTAAAATTAGCAACCCATTCATCATCGTTTTCACCAGTCTCACCGCAATAAATGGGCACATTATATTTGTTTCTAAAATCTATATAGGATTGAATTACCTCAATAGTTGTAGGTGTCCAATATTTATGAAATTGATAAACCAGTTTGCTATCAAATGGTTTTCCCAATGCAGAAAAATTAGATGCCCATTGAGCACCTTCCAAAAAGATCAGATGATTTTTATCTACCTTTCTTACTGCTGCGGTTACTTTTTTGAATAATGGTTCTAATAAAGGATTTAAATGAGTGGTATCCAGGAAGTGAGCAATAGGTTCATTGAATAAATCATAGCCCATGATGGTAGGATTGGTTTTATAATGATCAGCAATTATTGTCCAGATACTACATAATAATTCCTGATCTTCTTTGTTTTCATATAAGAAAGGATAAGCATAACTATCATCAATATTATCTCCTGTTTGTCCACCCGGTGCGGCATGCATATCAAGAATTACAGTCATATTTTCGGCGGCGCACCAATTAACTACTGAATCCATTAGCGCAAAACCTCTTTTAATGCCATAGCCACCTAGATAATATTCATCTGTAAACAGGCGATAATTAAATGGAACCCGAATCGAGTTCATGCCAAGGGAATGTAAATAATGAATATCCCCTTTGGTGATATAACTCGCTAAGTATTGTTTCCAAAATTGTTTAGTTTCTGAAGGGCCGAATAATTCAGAAAACAATTCATTGATTAATCTAGGGGAAGAAGCCATCTGGAATTTAAACATGTAGCCTTCCGGTACTAACCAATTTCCAAGGTTTGTCCCCTTTATTAATAAAGGTTTTCCATCAAGGCCAATGATTTCTTTACCTTTTACAGAAACAAATTTTTGAGAAAATATTGGCAGGCATATTAATAATGCTAACAGGCATTGAAGTAATTTGTTTTTCATGCTTAAAAATATGAAATGTATGGTAAAATAATTCTTACAAAACAAGAATCGGTAACATTCTGGTAACAATTACTTAATGATTTGGTTACACTCTTTCTTTTATTTTGAATTGAATTAAATTCCTACAACATGAAAGACGTAAAATACTTTTTTCTTGAAATCTCTGTAAGGATCTTATTACCATTCCTGAGCACTTTCTATCCAGCTCTTAAATTTCATAAAATCCATTAATGGATAAGGCGCCAAAACGTAAATTAGATATTCTTGTACTTTCTGACATTCATTTAGGAACTTATGGCTGTCACGCCAAAGAACTTTTGCACTATTTAAAATCAGTAAAACCCAAGACCGTTATTTTAAATGGTGATATTATTGATATCTGGCAGTTCAGTAAAAGGTACTGGCCAAAGAGTCATATGAAAGTGGTGAAACATTTAATGGGTTGGATGAGTAAGGGCATTAAGATTTATTATATCCCTGGCAATCATGATGAAATGCTGCGAAAATTTGCAGGCTGGAAATTGGGAAGTCTCCGAATTGTAAATAAAGTGGTGGTGGAATTAGATAATGAAGAAAAGGCCTGGTTTTTTCATGGCGATGTATTTGATGTTACGATGCAGCATAGTAAATGGCTGGCAAAATTAGGCGCTGTTGGATATGACACGCTAATTCTAATCAATCGTGTTGTGAATTTTATTTCTGAAAAAATATTCAATAAGGGTAAAATCTCCTTGTCGAAAAAGATTAAAAACAGTGTTAAGTCAGCTGTTAAGTTTATCAATAGTTTTGAAAATACTGCTGCCGATATTGGAATAAGCAATCATTATCATTATGTAGTTTGTGGGCATATCCATCACCCTGAAATGCGCGAAATAGCTAATGAAGATGGTAAGATTATGTACCTTAATAGTGGTGATTGGATTGAAAATCTAACTTCTCTAGAATATAATAATGGCGAATGGAAGATTTATCGATTTGATCCCTCTGAAATGGTAGAATCGAATGTTAAAGAGGAAGATGATTTAAATGATCATGAGATCTTCGATAACCTTTTGGAAGAATTCAATTTAATGAAACAGCCATGAAAATCTTATACGCCATTCAGGGAACTGGAAATGGTCACCTGAGTAGAGCCAGAGATATTATTCCTATCCTACAAAAAAAAGGGGAAGTCGATATTTTAATTAGCGGCATTCAGGCTGATGTTGATCTTCCTTATCCAATCAAATATCGATTCAAAGGATTGAGTTTTATTTTCGGTAAAAAGGGTGGGATTGATTTGTTAGCTACTTATCAGAAAGCTAATTTAAAACAACTGTTTAAAGAGATTAATAGTTTGCCAGTTGAAGAATATGATTTGGTGATCAGTGATTTCGAACCAGTAAGTTCCTGGGCTTGTAAGAAAAAACATAAACCCTGTATTGGCTTGAGTCATCAATCAGCGGTGATTAATCAAAAATCCCCGAAACCAAAAAAGTCTGATTTAGTAGGAAGCGCGGTTTTACGAAACTATGCACCTGTTACTGCATCTTATGGTTTTCATTTTGAGCAGTACGACGAGCAAATTTATACTCCAGTTATTCGGCAACAAATTCGTGATGCAAAGCCACAAATTCAACCGCATTATACTGTTTACCTTCCTGCCTATAGCGATGAAAAAATCATCAAAACTTTGAGTGTGTGTAACCAAATCGAATGGGAGGTATTTAGTAAACATAGTAAAAAAACTTATCGGATTAAAAACATACTTATTAAACCTATCAATAATGAAGCATTCATAGATAGTTTTATAAATTGTACCGGGATCCTTTCTGGAGCAGGTTTTGAAACGCCTGCTGAGGCGCTTTTTTTAAAAAAGAAGTTGTTGGTGATACCCATGAAGGGTCAGTATGAGCAACAATGTAATGCTGCAGCCTTAAAAAAAATGGGAGTACCAGTTATTAAAAGTTTAAAGAAAAAAAATATACCCACTATACAAGATTGGCTTAAGAATAGTCAGGAAATTACAGTTAACTATCCCGATAATACCCTAAAAATAATCAGTAATATCATTAAAGTGCATGGCACTGAAACTTCAAATAAGCATGTTCAATTGGGTGATGGTATTCCAACTATAAAAAAATTGAAAGCCAAAACATTTGGCAAAATTCTCACACAACTTGCTGATTAAAATATGCATTTTTCTAAAGAAGATTTTGGTACTGATTTTAAATGGGGGGTCTCTACGGCAGCATATCAAATTGAAGGTGCTCATGATAAAGATGGAAAGGGCCCATCTATTTGGGATAATTTTTCTCAGAGAAAAAGGAAAATCACAAACGGGCATAATGGCAATACAGCCTGTGATTTTTATGAGCAATATTCTTCTGATATTGCTCTTATTAATGAATTAAACATCCCCAACTATCGGTTTTCCATTTCTTGGAGCCGAATTCTTCCAAATGGTACTGGTGACATTAACTTTAAAGGGATTGATTTTTATAATAAAGTAATCGACTTATGTTTAGAGTTAGGCATTGAGCCTTGGATAACACTTTACCATTGGGATTTGCCAGAAGCGTTGCAAAAAAAAAGGTGGCTGGACGAATAGAGAAGTGATTAATTGGTTTAGTGAATATGTGCATTGTTGTATCAAGTATTTTGGAGATAGGGTAAAGCATTGGATGGTTTTAAATGAACCGAGGGTATTTACCGGGGCAGGCTATTTTCTGGGTGTACATGCGCCTGGGAAAGTTGGGTT
>CAIJZG010000011.1 GCA_903825065.1 uncultured Bacteroidota bacterium | reverse complement strand
GCTATTTTATCAGATCAAAGATTGGCTAATTACCTTTGGACTCCTCCAACAGGATTAAACAATATTGCTATTTCAAATCCGATTGCAATATTAGATGGAAGTCAAGATCAGATTAGATATTTCGTAACAGTTACTGACTCTGTTGGATGTTCAGCAACCAATAGTTTTTTAGTAACCATATTAAAAAACGGACCTCAAATATTTGTGCCAACAGGATTTACTCCGAATGCTGATGGAAAGAATGATGTACTTCGGCCAACGGTATATGGTATTACGCAAAAATATTTTTTTAGTGTTTTCAACAGATGGGGGCAACAGATTTTCTTTTCCACTCAAATTGGAATGGGTTGGGATGGAACTTTTAACGGAATTCCACAACCTGCGGGAGCTTATGTATTTATTGCGGAAGGTGAAGACTACCTTGGTAAAAGAATTATTAGTAAAGGAACAGCCGTCTTAATTCGTTAATCGAACTAATATTAAAAAGCATTGTTTGTATATTTGAAACTCATATTTCAATTTACAACATGCAAAAAACCATTTTAATTACCGGTGCCACTTCTGGATTTGGCAAAGCGATTGCTGAAAAATTTGCTTTAGAAAAATGGAACTGCATCATTACGGGAAGAAGAAAAGATAAATTAGATGAGTTAGCATCCTCATTAAGTAAAACTTATGGCGTTAAAGTTTTACCCCTGGTATTTGATGTTCAGGATAGAGAAGCCGTATTTAATCATCTTGCAAATTTACCAAGAGAGTGGCAATCGATTGATGTATTAGTTAACAATGCCGGACTAGCATTGGGAAGGGATAGTTTTGATACTGCCAATTTAAACGACTGGGATACAATGATTGACACTAATGTGAAAGGTGTGATGTATGTTACAAAAGCTGTGCTCCCTTATTTAACTGAAAGAAAAAAAGGTCATATCATAAATATTGGATCTACTGCAGGTAAAGAAGTTTATAAGGATGGAAATGCCTATTGTGCAAGCAAGCATGCAGTTGATGCATTGAGTAAAGCCATGCGAATGGATTTATTGCCTTATCAGATTAAAGTAACTGTGATACATCCTGGTGCAGCCGAAACAGAATTTTCATTAGTACGTTTCAAGGGAGATGAAAACAAAGCAGATTTGGTATATGATGGATATAAAGCATTACAAGCTAATGATATTGCTGATATTGCTTTTTATACAGCAAACTTACCAGCACATGTTTGCATCAACGATTTAGTAGTAACCTGTCTGGCACAGGCCAACAGCTTTTACTTGCACAAATAAATCAAAAAGGATTAGAAGCTGCAGCAGTAAAATTGTTCCAAATTTCTTTAACAATTTCTGCTGCAGGTTTTATTTCTTTGATGAGTGATGATACTTGTCCGATTTCTAATTCACCCTCTTCCATATCACCTTCGAACATTCCTTTTTTTGTTCTTGCTTTCCCTAACATGAATTGTAACTCTTCCAAACTTGCGCCATTTTTTTCAGCGTTCAAAATAGCTATTGAAAAAGGGTTCTTTAATAATCTTACAGGAACTAATTGTTTTAAACCTAATTGCGTATCTCCTTCCTTTGAATTTACAATTGCTTCTTTAAAAGAAATGTGTGACGATGCTTCAACACTACAAACAAACCTACTTCCAATTTGAACTGCATCTGCCCCTAATATCATCGCAGCAAGCATTTGCCTACCAGTTGCAATTCCACCGGCAGCAATTAATGGAATTTTTATTGCAGCTTTAACAGCAGGTATTAATACCATGCTAGTGGTTTCTTCTCTCCCATTATGTCCACCTGCTTCAAATCCTTCTGCTACCACCGCATCGCATCCAGCAGCTTCCGCTTTTTGTGCAAAAAAACTACTGCTCACTACATGTACCACTATTATACCCGCATTTTTGAGTAATGAAGTATATGTCTTCGGATTCCCGGCACTAGTAAATACTATGGGAACTTTTTCCTCAAGTATAATTTCTATATGCTCTTTAATATTGGGATATAACAAAGGAAGATTAACTGCAAAAGGTTTTATTGTTGCTGCTTTTGTTTTTTGAATATGCTCTTTTAATATTTCCGGATACATACTACCAGCACCTAGAATGCCCAATCCTCCTGCATTCGACACTGCACTTGCTAAACGCCAACCACTAGCCCAAACCATTCCAGCTTGAATAATAGGATATTCAATTTGAAATAATTTTGTTATTCTGTTATTGATTAATAATGGATGCATATTTTTTTATCACTTGCTTAGTACTAATATCAGTATCATACACTGAATACCAGCCCTGAGATTCATGCGGAGGGTCTCCAATAAAATTATCGCCCAATTTCCACAAACCCTCTGGCACTCTGGGTCTACCTTCACCCGCCCAAGCCCAGAAATTTATGCCAGCTAAAGAATTGTTTTGTTTTTTAAGATTGTCTGCAACCGCATTAAATAATGCTGCATAATATTTATCTCTAACAGTTACCGGTGTTCCTACTTCATGATTATTAGCATCACGTGAAATTCCAAACTCTTCCAGTACTACTGGTTTATTTAATGTTGCTGTCTGTTTTAAATGATTTTGTAAATAGTTTAAAGCATAATCTAGTGCAGGCTGATAAGTTGCTTCTGGTTTTGCAGGATCGTAATAACCCCAATTTTGTACCCAGATATGTATGGTTGCATAATCGATATTTTTACTCAAATGATCTTTTACTACATCGGTTCCGCTAGAAGGACTAGATGTATTGCCTTCACTTCCAGTAGTAACTAAATGATTTTTGTCTAATGACTTTATTAATCCAGCAGTTTGATCAACCCAGGATGAAAATATTTCTTGATTATTAACACCACGTGGTTCATTACCCAACTCCCAAGAAAAAATAGTAGGATCTTCTTTGTAAAGTTTTCCAGTGATACTATTCTTTCTGTTTATTATAAATCGTAGATGATTGTTAAAAAGCTCTACTGCTTTTGAATTGCTATAAAATTGTGCAGTGAAAGTTTGAAATTTCCACCAATCACCACCAGGATTTGGTGGAGGATAAGGAATTGAATTAGCCGCACCTGCCCATACCAAGTATTGCGACATACCTCCAGACCAATTCCAGAAATCATTCATACACATCACTGCGACCATATCTCGTTTGTTCATTTCAGAAAGCAAAAAATCTAGGCCTTCCAATACATCTTGATTATATTTTCCAGGTGAAGTTTGTAAAGAAGGAAGCATCCGATAAGGCTCTTTATCTGGCCCTTCACTGCCCGCAACAACTCGAAGATTTTTGACACCTAATGCTGAAAGTCGATCCAGTTCTCTTATCAATCGCTCACGATTTCCACCCGGTCCTTTTGATCCAAGATTCATGCCATACCAAAAATTGGTACCTAAAAAAGTATAAGGCTTGTTGTTTTTATAGAATTGATTTCCTCGTACTTTAATAAAGGAGGACTGGTAATTTGGATCTGGTGTTCCACTCATGCAAAAAAATAAAAGCAAAAAATAAACAGGAAGTAATCGTTTCATAAAATACTTTTTTTAAAGTTAAGTTATAAAACGATATTTTAAAATTCTTCACTCTTATCAATTCACTTATCTCTAATCTAACCAAAATCAATCTCTGTATTATCCCCAATATTCAGACTTCTACTCAACCCCTTTACAGAAGCATCGCTACCTATCAATGAATTATCAAGTACAACTTCAAAAAGATTGGTATAAGAGCCGATGATACTTTCCCGAACGATACTATGTTTGATTGAAGTATTTGCACCAATGGCTACGTGCGGTCCGATAATAGAATTTGAAATATCGCAACCAGCTGCAATGCTTACTGGTGGAATAATTATGGTATTTATATACTGATGGTTATAATCTGTATTTCCTCCAAACTTTTTGAGTAAGGTTGCATTACTTTCTAATAAGGTTTCCTTCTTTCCAC
Organism: uncultured Bacteroidota bacterium; assembly: GCA_903825065.1. Lineage (GTDB taxonomy): Bacteria > Bacteroidota > Bacteroidia > Chitinophagales > Chitinophagaceae > Sediminibacterium. Next base: position 6,400 of record CAIJZG010000011.1, on the reverse strand, counting down.
AATCGAACCAATTCTTCACTTTAAACGACTGAAACTTTGCACCTTTTTTGATCATGCAATCTAGGGCATCCGTTAAATTATATTCGCCATTTACATGCCCGCTTTTTAAAAATAGGGTATGTAAACATTCGAAAAGAAAATTGGTCTCTTTGATTTTATATAAACCAACGAGTGCCATATTACTTTTAGGAATTGCTGGCTTTTCAACAAGCTGATCAATGAAACCATCTTCCCCAATTGAAGCTACTCCGAAATCACGAGGGTCATCTACTTTTTTAATGCCAAGCATACTATATGGGCTATTCAACACTTCTTTTATATCATACTCACAAATCGTATCTCCCAACACCACAAAAACTTCATCGTCGCCTACTATTGCTTTTGTTAGTTCAATGGCATGACCGGTTCCATGTCTTTCGTTCTGAAAAACAAAGTGTGTTTTTAGTTGGGGGTAATTTTCCAGAACATAGTCTTGAATTTTTTCGCCCAGGTATCCAACAATAAAAATAAACTCATCTATTCCTGCATCCTTTAATTGATCCACGATAAAACTCAAAATAGTCTTACCAGCAATTGGAATCAGTGCCTTTGGTTGTGTATAAGTATGAGGACGCAATTTCGTCCCTGCACCTGCAACTGGTATAATCGCTTTCATGTTGATCTAATTATGATGAAAATAAGCAAGCATAGTGCCAGATAGCCATAAAATATGTAATCTGTACACATCCATCAAGTGTGCGAAAATATAAAATACTAGCTAAAGGGCAAGATTTGTGGATATTCTGCCCAAAACTCTGCTAACAAATTGCTGAGAACTATGCACGAACATTTATTTTTGCGCCAAAATAAACTACTCATGCAAAGAGATACGCAGGTTTTTGACATCATCAAGCAGGAATTAAATAGACAACGACGTGGAATTGAACTGATTGCTTCTGAAAACTTCACAAGTTTACAGGTAATGGAAGCATCGGGGTGCGTTATGACTAATAAATATGCCGAAGGCTATCCGGGCCGCCGGTACTATGGTGGTTGTGAAATTGTTGACCAAACAGAGCAACTTGCCATTGACCGCTTAAAAACCATATTTAATGTAGAATACGCCAACGTTCAACCCCATAGTGGTGCTCAAGCAAATGCTGCATTGATGCTTGCTATTTTACAACCAGGTGACGCCATTCTTGGGTTGGATTTAAGCATGGGTGGTCACTTAACACATGGTTCTGCCGTCAATTTCAGTGGAAAATTATACAAGCCTCATTTTTATGGTGTTAAAAAAGACGACGGTTTAGTGGATTACGAAATGTTAGAAGCACAAGCCAGAGCTGTGAAGCCTAAATTAATAATATGTGGAGCCAGTGCTTATAGCCGCGATTGGGATTTTGCACGAATCAGAAAAGTAGCGGATGAAGTTGGTGCTTTTGTAATGGCAGATATCGCACACCCAGCAGGATTAATTGCTAAGGGCTTATTAAGCTCTCCATTTGATCATTGTCATTTTGTTACATCAACTACTCATAAAACTTTAAGAGGTCCAAGAGGTGGCGTTATAACCATGAAGACTGATTTCGAAAACCCATTTGGTTTGAAAGATGTGAAGGGTAATTTGAGAATGATGAGTAATTTGATTGATATGGCGGTTTTCCCTGGCACTCAAGGTGGCCCATTGGAACATATCATTGCAGCGAAAGCAATCGCATTTGGAGAAATATTGACAGACGATTTTTTGAAATATCAACAACAAGTTCAAAAAAATGCCCAAGCTATGGCTACAGCATTTACTTCAAGGGGATATGAAATAATTAGTGGTGGCACTGATAATCATTTGATGTTAATAGATCTTAGAAATAAAAACATTAGTGGAAAAAAGGCCGAACAAGTATTAGGACATACCGACATTACTGCAAATAAAAACATGGTTCCTTATGACGATAAGAGTGCTTTTGTAACATCAGGAATTCGTTTCGGTGTTGCTGCAGTTACTACTCGCGGTATGATTGAAAATGATATGGAATTTGTTGTAAATGCAATTGATAAAACATTGATGAATGCTGATGATGCGGCTATTCTAACAGGCATTAAAAATGAAGTGAATGCATTCATGGAACAATTTGTATTGTATCCTGAATTGGGTTAAAATTATTATTAAATAGATTTTATGATTCAACGTATTCAAACTATTTGGCTTCTATTAGCAGCGATATTGGGATTTACTTCGTTAAAGACTTCTTTTTATATTGGAAGCATCTCTACTGAACCCGCAAGCCATTTAACAGCTATGAGCAATATTTGGCTAATGATCTTAACGATTGTTAGCGCTACTATAACTTTTGTAAGTATTTTCATGTATAAGAATCGTCCGCAACAATTAAAACTTGTTCTTGCTACAATTACTTTAAGTGTGATAGTTTTTGTTCTGTATTTTATAGAGACTCAAAAATATACGGTAGGCGGTTATGCATTAACAAGTGTTATTGTAATTGCAATTCCTGTTTTACAGATTCTTGCAGCAATGAGTATTTATAAAGATGAGAAATTGGTTAAAAGTGTAGACCGGTTAAGATAGAACTAATTAATCAAAAAAGGTAGTAACAAAAATTACTACCTTTTTTTTATCATTACTCTTAAAGATATTTGCCTGTATAACTATTCTTAATTTTACTTAGACCTTTGGGAACACCTGCATACACTAATGTTCCGCCGCCATCTCCAGCTTCAGGACCAAGATCTATAATCCAATCAGCCGATTTAATCACATCTGTATTATGTTCAATTACAATTAATGAATGTCCTTGTTCAATCAGGGCATTAAATGAAGCCAATAATTTTTTGATATCATTAAAATGCAATCCTGTTGTAGGCTCATCGAAAATAAATAGGATTTGACCAATCCCTTTACCCTTACCTAAAAAGCTGGCAAGCTTAACACGTTGAGCTTCACCACCACTTAGCGTATCGCTGCTTTGCCCTAATTTAATATATCCTAATCCTACATCCTGTAATGGTTGTATGGCATTTCGAATTTGTTTTTCTTCAGCAAAAAACAAGATCGATTCATCGACACTCATTTCTAATAATTCGAAAATATTTTTACTGTTATAAGTTACTTCTAAAACTTCTTCTTTAAATCTTTTGCCGCCACAGGATTCACAAGTTAAATGCACATCTGCTAAAAATTGCATTTCTACCACTTGCTCTCCTTCGCCTTTACAAGTATCGCATCTTCCAGCATCTACATTAAATGAAAAATGTTTTGGTAAAAATCCACGCATTTTTGATAAAGGTTGTTTAGCATACAATTCTCTTATAGCATCATAAGCTTTGATATAAGTTATTGGGTTACTGCGAGACGATTTACCAATAGGATTTTGATCAATCATTTCTAAGTGCGCAATAGAATCTATATCCCCCGTGATTGCTTTATGTACACCTACTTTATCTGCGAACTCGCCCTTTAATTTATTTAGTGCAGGGTACAAAACTTGTTTTACCAAAGTTGTTTTACCACTGCCACTTACACCTGTTACTACACAGAGTGTATTTAATGGAAATTCAACAGTAATTCCTTTCAGATTATTTTGCTGGGCATTTTCAACAACAATACTTCTTGTCCATTTACGAACATTTTTAGGAACCTCAATTTGCAATTCGCCTTTTAAATATTTACCCGTTAAACTTTTAGGATTTGCGATTAATTCATCATAATTACCAACAGCTACTACTTCTCCACCTAAGTGAGAAGCTAGGGGTCCCATATCTATAATATAGTCTGCTTCTCGCATCATCATTTCATCGTGTTCTACTACCACTACTGTATTTCCAAGATCACGTAACGACTTTAAAACACTAATTAATTTTGCAGTATCTCTAGAATGAAGTCCGATGGACGGCTCATCTAAAATATATAAACTATTGGTAAGGTTACTACCCAGACTTCTCGTTAATTGTATACGCTGACTTTCCCCTCCGCTCAAGGAATTAGCTAACCGGTTTAGGGTAAGATAACCAAGACCAACGTCCAGTAAGGTTTGTATACGTTGATGAATTTCTAATAAGATTCTTTTTGTGAGTGCTGCATCACTTGCTGACAATTGAAGTTCATCAAACCAAACTTTTAAATCTTTCACCTGCCACTCACAAAGTTCCCCGATATGTTTACCTGCTACTTTTACATAAAGTGCTTCCGGACGTAATCGATATCCTTTACAATCTGGGCAATTTGTTCTTCCGCGATATCTACTTAATAATACTCGATATTGAACCTTATATAAATTTTGTTCAACTTCTTTAAAGAAATCATTGATACCAGAAACTGTTTTCCCACCTTCCCATAATTGTTTGTATTGTTCTTTTGTTAAATCAATGATGGGCTTATGAATGGGGAAATCAATCCCTCCGGCTCCTTTAATGAATTGTTCTTTCCACCATCCTAATTTTTCCCCTTTCCAAGGTGCAATTGCTCCTTCATATAAACTCAAACTTCTATTTGGTATTACCAGATCACTATCAATTCCTAGAACCTGACTAAACCCTTCACATGTAGGGCAGGCACCATATGGATTATTGAACGAAAACAAATTTGGTACGGGTTCTTCAAATTGAATCCCATCTAGCTCAAATTTATTGCTGAAGTGCAAAAGCTTTGATCCATTTATTTCTAAATACATGGAACCTTCGCCTTCATAAAATGCCGTCCCGATTGAATCTGATAAACGATGTAAATCATCTTCATCAAAATCTTTTGTTACCAATCGATCAACTAAAACGAATATTTCAGGCTGTGATTTGCCAGGCTTCATTTGTTTGGAAATTTCTTTATCCCCTAATTCAAGTAACTCCTCAATTCTCATTAAACTAGAATCAGCTGCCGACTTTATATAAATACGTGCAAAGCCTTTTTGCATTAATATCTGCAATTCTTCTTTGGTTTCTCTTTTGGCATGTTGTTTAAAAGGAACAAGTACCGCAATTTTGGTACCGGCTTCTTGCTCTTTTACACAATTCACCACATCAATAACATCGTCTTTCTTAACTTCTTTACCACTGATTGGAGAAATGGTTTTACCAGCACGTGCAAATAATAAACGTAGATATTCATAAATTTCTGTCATACTCCCCACAGTACTACGAGGAGTGCGTGTAATAACTTTTTGCTCTATGGCAATGGCTGGGCAAAGTCCTTTTATATAATCCACATCAGGTTTTACCATTCGGGCCATAAATTGACGTGCATAGGCACTAAGACTTTCGGCATAACGGCGCTGACCTTCGGCAAAAAGTGTGTCGATAGTAAGGGAAGATTTACCACTTCCTGAAACACCCGTTACAACAATCAGTTTGTTACGAGGGAAGGTAACAGTAACATTTTTCAAGTTATGAACCCTTGCTCCTTTAACTAAGATATCGTTATTCATAACTGGAATCTTCAATTCTTCAATCGTTTGATTTTTTGTAGTCATACTGTAGCAAATTAAACAGTTTAATGATGATTAAGTTTAAGAAGATTCCATAATTGCCTAATAATCAATAAAAAACAACATTTATAAATGTGAATAACCTAAGAACCTTTAACAATCTTTTTCACAAGCGATTTGTCGCATTAAAAAAATGATAATTTAACATTAGAATTAATATCAGAGCTATAACTCCGGCATTAAATCTTTATCCAATATCCTGAGTTTTCCGAAATCCTGACAAAACCCCATGCTATGAAAACATTGGAACATGTTTCAGACACCGAACTAATACGCTCCTTCCAAGAAGGGGATACGGAAGCTTTTGAAGTATTGATCTATCGATATAAAGACAAGATCTATTCTTCAATTCTCTTTTTTGTTAAAGATAGCTATCTCGCTGAAGACTTATTTCAGGATGTATTTATCAAAATTATCGATACCCTCAAAAATAAGCGATATACGGAAGAGGGCAAATTTTTACCTTGGGCTTTGCGCATTTCACATAACCTATGTGTAGATCATTTCCGTAAGGTTAAGCGTACCCCAGCAATAAAAACCAGCGATAATAAAGATATTTTCGATGTGATTAATGTGTATGAAGAAGGTGCGGATCAAAAAATCATGCAGAGTCAAAGTCACGATCGCGTAAGGAAGATGCTGGAGTTATTGCCTGAAGAACAAAGAGAGATCATAGTACTTCGACATTATGCAAACCTTAGTTTCAAAGAAATCTCCCAAATAACAAATTGTAGCATTAATACTGCTTTGGGAAGAACTGGTAAAGGTGTTAAATTTACTAAAACTAAAAAAAAGCAGGACGAGGGAAAGATAGAGAAGGTTTCAGATTTTAGTGAGGTTGAGGATTTCATAAGAGAAAGGTATGAGATAAGTAAAAGAGATCTTGTCCAAATAAAAGAATTCTATCCGGATAAATACAGTGCATG
>CAIJZG010000010.1 GCA_903825065.1 uncultured Bacteroidota bacterium | reverse complement strand
ACATTTTCAAACGCAAGTGTTGATATAAAGATGCTCATCGTAAAACCGATACCTGCCAAAATCCCAGCTCCAATTAACTTATAAAGATTTACACCTGCTGGAAGTGCAGCCCATTTCCGTTTTACAATGTAATAGCAAAATCCCGTAATTCCCAAAGGTTTGCCTAAGCAAAGTCCTAATTTGATCCCCCAGCTTAATTGAGTATTCAAAGCATGCAAACTTCCACTGGGTAAGGGAATTGCTGTATTCGCAAGCGCAAATATCGGGATGATGATAAAATATACGGGAATATGTATTTTTTGTTCCATTTTTTTGAGTAATTCAGTGGGTACCAGAAATGCAAAAATCACACCTGCAACTGTTGCATGAATTCCTGAATTGAACATACAATACCAAAGTGTAATTCCCAAAAAGATTTGCCAAAAACCAAAGGCAATTTTTTTATAATTGAGATAGTAAATACTTACACTAAAAAAAAGTACAGCCAATAAATATACCAAGTGTAATTCGTTACCATAAAAAATGGCGATGACAATGATCGCACCTAAATCGTCGATAATGGCTAATGCGGTTAAAAATACCTTAAGCCCGATTGGAATTCTTTTTCCTAATAAAGCAACCACACCTAATGTGAAGGCAATATCAGTTGCTGTTGGAATTGCCCAACCTCTTATATTATCTGTTCCTTTATTGATGAGCGAAAACAAAATCGCAGGCACAATCATTCCACCTAAAGCTCCAAATACGGGCAATAAAGATTGTTTTATGGAGGCTAAATCTCCTTCCAGCATTTCCCTTTTTATTTCCATTCCGGCCAGAAAGAAGAATAAAGCCATAAGCCCATCATTGATAAATAATAATGGACTATTAGGCAGATTTAAACTAATAAAATGAAAATAATGGTCTTGGGTTCCTGAAAAACTATCATTCAAAATTGCTTGATAATGGATACCCAATTCTCCCGAATTTGCCATTATTAGAGATAACGCAGTACAAACTAATAAAGTAATTCCTATTGAACGACTATCGTGCAGGTAATGATTAATAGGATTTAAAAAGTACTTTTTTAAACGGTCCTTCATAAATGGAAAATACTAAATTCAATTGAATATTAGTTAACCAAAATATCGAATTTACTCTTTGGCCTTTTTTCGTTCTGCCATTTAAAATTTCGAAGTTTGAGTTCTTCATGATCAACCTGCCTCATTGGGTAAGCATTACCTGTTAGATTATTTCGCCAGACAATTTTTTTAGGTTTATTATCATCGAATTCTATGTCAATCATTTCTGCTTCAGATTTATTTACCCCTGTGAAATGTTTATTTTCATCTAACCCATAGTAAACATTTTCAGCATTCCCTTTTGCCTGCATAAAATTTATTTGCCCATCAAGAAACTCTGCACGAATTAAAATGCCTTTCATTTGGTTATAAAAGTTTGCACTGCTATCTGCTTTACTTAATGCCATTGCATTCTCAAAAACCAATAACCTTTCAGGTTTTTTATTTTGCAAATAAAGATAAATGGTGTCGCCACTGATCTGGTTATCTTTTGACCATGCAATAGGATCTTTGAAAAGTCTAAAAACCGAATCTTGTAATGAATAGAATAAGCTATCCCCTACCGCTTGTAAAGAATCAGAATAAATTTTTACGTGATAGAATGCTTCAATAAATTTATCATGCGTACTATCTTCATCTGCTCTTTCTTTTTCGGTTAAAGTATCTCTGCTAGTGCGTTTTGAAGTAGAATCCCTAATAGATGGAACTTTTCTGGTTTTAAGCAATTCGGAAAGTTTCGCGGTATATAAAGTATCTGCTGAAACAAAGATGGAATCTTTTGCTTGCTTTATCAATAGTATTGGTTTTTGTGTGGCAAGCATCGCAGATTTCTTTTTGTTAGTCTTGATATTATTCGCAACTAAATCATAACCTTGGGCGGTGTCTTTGCTTCTATAAACTGCATTGCCACTGAATTCGCTCAAACCTGTTGAATCATCAAATACCATGTCATCAGCTGTAAATGTGAAGGTACTATCATCGATTATTGAACGTTGATGTAATGTGCCACGTTTGTTTTTGGTATCAAAAAAACCATCTTTGGTATGGATGATTCTGCTTTCATTGTATATAATACTTGGACAAGTAAATGTGGCTATTTTAGTACTTGTATTATATTGTAGAGTGTCTGTATCAATCTTTGTATCGGGGTCTACAAGATGTACTTTGTTTTTAAAAATAACATCTTTGGTTTCCCCGTAATAGTATCCCTCAGTACTTGTGAGTGTTGTTTTCTTATCAACTAATTTACCTCCACTTCGATAGACCCCTATTTTCAAAGTTACATCGTAATCCAAGTCATCAGTTGTAAGAACACCATTGCCATCCGTTAGCTTCACTTTTGTTTTTAGGAATGCTTTTTTTTCTTTACCTAAATATTTGAGATACTGTGCATAAGTATGTACACTATCTGCATCATTGATATGAACATTGCCATAGGCTTCTAACATATTTTGAAGTGAATTCAAAACAATACTATCAGCATATATCCAAGTATTTTCTTGCTTTAAAACAACGTCTCCACTTTTATCTCCTGCAAGTGATATCAGATTGGTAACACTATCAACCTTAACTGCACTATATCTTAAAGCCCTGATAATATTGATTTGTTTTCCTGGCACAACAGTATCAGTAGGATTCCTTTGTGCAAAGGAACTATTGACTGTCATGAACAGCATTAAAGCAAATAGCCATTTAGTAGTGTGAATCATTTCTGAATTAACTTGGTAGAATCATTGATGGGAGCCATTAATGGTCCACTTTTATCTTTTTTTCCAAAAATAGATAATTGAACATAGCGCTTGGGATGAACACGTAAATCGTCCAATAAAATATTGGCACTATGTATAGAATTGTTCAGGTTATTGTATAAAGATTTATCGTTCAATAATTTTCCTAATGAGCCTTCTTGAGAATCCGCTTTTGATAAAACAGAATTTAATTTTTCTAATGCCAATTTTAATTGTGCCACACTTCCATTGATATCAGCCTGCGACAATTGTGCGGTTGTTTTTTCTACATTGGTCATTGTTCTGGAAAGTTTCTCATTATTGTCTGCTAAGTTTTTGGTAAAACTATTTACATTATTCATTGATTGAGTAATACTGCCTGATTGTTGGTTGAGCAATTTTTCGATAGATGCAGCTGATCCAACCAGTGTTGCTGTTGTTGCATTCAAATTTGCAACTACAGATTGTAAGTTGTTTTTGGTAGAAGGATCAAAAACGCTATTGATATTTTTTAATACATTATCTAATGAGCTTAACGTATGTTTTAATTGATCTGCTACGGGTTCTAATTTATTTGCTACTTCTCCAATCATACCAGGCTCAGAAACTGTAGCAATTGTATCGCCAGTTAACATGCCTTTTTGAGAACTTCCAAGCTTGATTTCAATGCTTGGTGTACCCAACATACTTTCCCTAATTACAGCCGTTGAATTATCTGGGATCATATAATAATCTTTCAATTTTATTGTAACCAAAATGCTGGAAAGATTTTTATCTGAATTCTCGATTTCAAATACAGCTCCAACCTGAAACCCGTTTATATAAACAGGATTAGAGACCATTATTTGTTTGGTGTCTTTATATTTTGCAAATATGTAATGACCTGTTTTGAAAAGCGTTTTACCGCGGATGAAATTATATCCTAGGATGAGTAAGGTAATGGCTATGGCTGTTAAAGCCCCCACCTTGGTTTCGTTTGATATCTTCATATCAGCAAAACTAAGGTTTCTTCCTGTGATGCTGCAGCGAACTGGCTGTTAAAAATTAGAAGAATGGAACAAATTATTTATTGCCAACACCTGAAATCTGTTTTTCTAATGAATACTTATACCTTTTTAGGGATCGGATGATTACTTCACATATTTCACGCTGACCATCCTCACTATTTAAATAGGTCTCTTCCTCTGGATTTGATATAAAACCTGTTTCAATTAATACAGATGGCATAGCAACGGCTTGTAAAACCCAAATTCCTTTTGCCTTTGCTGGGCTTGGCGACTTATTCTGCCAACTTTTTGAAATTCATCCTCAATCGTTAAAGCCAGGTTGGCACTCCTTTGAAAGTATTGCTGAGTTTTAATAGTGGAAATCATCATTTTGGTTGGGTCATTTGGATCAAAGTCCTTTAATTCTTTGGCTGACACACTATCCATATATAGATCCATATTTTCGCTAAGTGCTTCTTTCTTAGCATCTGTCTTTCCCACCCCATAAATATATGTTTCAGTTCCTTTGGCCGGATTAGGGGTGGTCCAATGATTGTATTCGGTTACAGTTTTAGTGTGTTTCTTTTTTTTAGCACCCTTTCCTGTGTAATATGTTTCTGTATGATGCCCTGTAACCTCTTTATGATAAATTGGAGGCACATCATTTACGTGAATACACACAAATAAATCGCCTCTGGCTTGGTTGGCGATATTGGCTTTCTGAATTACGGAGTTGAATACGTCGGTCCTTCTTGTCATTACAATTTCCACTTCAGGCAATTCGTCGTGTAACATTTGTTCTAATTTCAAAGAAACTGCTAAAGCAATATCTTTTTCATTAGAGAAACTGCCACGAGCTCCACCATCTGCGCCACCATGGCCTGGGTCAATAATTATTTTTCTAAGTGCCTGTTTTTGGCTAGGATTAGTCTTGTCTTGGGTAAAAGACATACCAATTAACCAACAAAAACTTAACAAAATAAAAGCAACAAAATATCTTCGCATCATATCAATTCGTTAAAGGATTTTTCACACTTACCATTTTACACTTCGAAGGCCTTATTTTTGCCCCGATAACTATGAGCAAACTGTGCAAATTTAACGTAAAAACCTTCCTTGCTATTGTAGTGGCGGGTTATTTACTGATATTAACAATTCATTCAAATGCAGCTAAAGCTCCTTTTCGGCTTGTTTTTTCTATTAAAGCCCATCGAATAGATACGGTTCCAGTTAAGCCAACCCCCAAATTTTTAATTGATAAAGAATCGGGAGATACCACTTTTCAAGATAGCGTACCACATATCGACACCCTTATTATTTCAAAAGATTCTATTGATGCACCTATAAAATATAGTGGGGATGATTCCGGAGTGTTGATAATTCCAACCAAACAGTTTTATTTATATGGTAAAGCAAGAATGGATTATAAGGATATGAAGTTGGATGCTAATACCATACAATATGATCAGCAAAATCAAGAAATCAGGGCTTTTGGAGGTACCGATACTTCTCATAACCCTTTGAATAAACCACATTTTGATCAAGGTCAAACTAAAACCATCAGTGATACGATTGCCTTCAACACTAAGACCGGAAAAGCTTTTATACAAAATACATTTTTACAAGAAGGTGAAATTTATGTGAATGCCCAAAAACTAAAAAAGATCAATAAAGATGAGGCCTTTGCAAGAAGGGCAAGGTTTACCACCTGTAATTTAGATACACCCCACTTTGCATTTAGGACTATGAAAATGAAAATCATCAATGATAAAATTGGTGTATCTGGTCCTACATTTCCAGAGTTTGAAGGCGTGCCTATTCCAATTGGTATTCCTTTCGGTATTTATCCCTTAAACCGAGGCAGACATTCTGGAATTTTGCCTCCTTCATTTATAACAAGCCAGGATTTTGGCGTGGGTCTTGAAAATTTCGGGTATTATAAAGTAATCAATGAAAATCTTGATTTTACTACAAGAGCGAATCTTTATTCGTATGGAGGATGGTTGGTAAATATAAATTCAAAATATATAAAGAGATATCGTTATACTGGAAATTTGAATTTGACATTTCAGAACAGTAAAATTTTGAATAAGTCGGGAACCAGTCTGGATGAATTTAATATTACAAAATCTTACATGATTAACTGGAGTCATTCTAGTGATCAACGAGCAAGACCGGGAACAACTTTCGGTGCAAGTGTAAATTTTGGTAGTACAAAGTTTAATAAAACATTGCTCAATAATCCTTATCAGAATTATAATAACCAGTTAAGTTCTTCTATTAATTATGGAAAAGATTGGGGTGGGAAATACAATCTTTCATTGAATGCAAATCATAACCAGAATAGTGTTACCGGATTAGTAAATATGAATTTGCCAACAGCTAATTTTAATGTAATTACTTTCTATCCTTTCCAGAAAAAAGAAAGTATCGGTGCTCCTAAATGGTATGAAAAACTCGGATTGGGATATAGTGGGAATCTGCAAAACCAGTTTTCTTTTTATGATAGTACTTTCAACTTTAAAAGAATGTTGGATACCATGCAGTGGGGTGCGCAACATACTATTCCTATCTCTTTATCGCTGCCCTCATTAGGGCCAATAACGATAGCGCCAAGTATAGCTTACGAAGAAAGATGGTATGGACAACGCAATTTTAAGAGCTGGGATAGCGCTAAACAAAAAGTAGATACGGTTATTCAAAAAGGGTTCTATACTGCGAGACAAATGAGCTTTGGTATAGGCGTTAATACTAGAATTTTTGGAACGTATCAGTTTAAAAAATCCAGTTGGCTTAAAGCAATCAGGCACGAGATAAGACCTAATATTTCTATCAATTATAAGCCTGATATGGCCAAAAGCTTTTTCTATACTACCCAGGTAGATACTTCAGGTAGGAAGGTTCGTTTTTCTCAATTCGACGGTGGAATTTTAGGGTCTTTTTCAGAAGGCAAATTTGGGGGGATGGGTTTTGGTGTAGATAATTTATTAGAAATGAAAGTGAAGGATAAATCCGATTCAACGGGAGTGGCTACAAAAAAAGTGAAACTGATTGATGGGTTTGGTTTTTCATCGAATTACAATTTCATGGCTGATAGTTTTGCAGTGGGTAATTTTAATTTGTATGCCAGAAGCACATTATTTGAAAAAATAAATATTACAGCCAACGCCAATCTTGATCCTTATAAAACTGATAATAAAGGATATCGAGTAAATCAATTATTGTTTGATCCAGCTCATTTTAAATTTGGTAGAATCACTAGTGCTAATTTAGCAATTTCCACATCTTTTAAGAGTAAATCAAAAGATGAAAAAGCTGGAAAAGAGAGTAAAGAATTGCCAATAGACCCCTTTATGACTCCAGACGAACAGCAAAGGCAATTACAATTTGCCAGAGCGAATCCTGCAGAGTTTACTGACTTTAATGTGCCATGGTCGTTAAGTTTTTCCTACTCGTTGAATTATACTAAAACACTAAAGCCCGATTATAGTGGTTGGGTAAGTAATATATATTCTTCTACAAATTTCAATGGAGATTTTACATTAACTCCAAAATGGAAAATGGGAGGTACTGGTTATTATGATTTTAATCAAGGGAAATTGCAACAGTTAAGTATGTTTATTACCCGAGAAATGCATTGTTGGCAATTGGCAATTAATGTTACCCCAATTGGGTTATATCGTTCTTTCAATATCACTTTGAATCCAAAATCAGGGATCTTACGTGATTTAAAAATCAATCGAAGCAGAACGTTTTCGAACTACTAAAAAAAGTGAAGAGATAAGAGTGAGGATAACTAATTTCTATTAACCCCAGACTT
>CAIJZG010000009.1 GCA_903825065.1 uncultured Bacteroidota bacterium | reverse complement strand
CATTTTCAGCCATATAACGATTGGATTTATGAAATTGGGTTAACGCCTAATAGAATGGATGCAATGAGTCATTTTGGCGTAGCTAGAGATGTGTGTGCTTATTTAACACACCATCAAAAAGAGACGAGAGTTAAAACCCCTTTTAGTAATGGATTTAAAATAGACAATACTAATCTCCCTATTAAAGTTACCGTTGAAAACACAGAAGCTTGTCCGAGGTATGCGGGTATAAGTATCAGTGGGGTTGAAGTAAAAGAATCACCACAGTGGTTAAAAAATCGACTGCAATCAATTGGATTAAGGCCTATAAATAATATAGTAGATATTACCAATTTCATTTTGCATGAAACAGGACAGCCCTTGCATGCCTTTGATGCAGATGCAATTATTGGAGCAGAGATTATTGTAAAAAATGAAGCTGAAGGAACGGTTTTTACTACCCTCGATGCTAAAGAAAGAAAATTAAGTAGTAAAGATTTAATGATTTGTAATGCAAAAGAGGGCATGTGTATTGCAGGTGTGTATGGAGGAAAGGGCAGTGGGGTAACAGCTACTACCAAAAATATTTTTTTAGAAAGTGCTTGGTTTCTTCCTTCGAGTATTCGGATCAGTTCTTTGTTTCATGGATTAAGAACAGATGCAGCTACCCGTTTTGAAAAAGGAGTAGATATAGATAATACTGTGAATGTTTTGAAAAGGGCTTCGCTAATGATTAAAGAATTGGCTGGTGGAGAAATTTCTAGTGAAATAGTGGATGTATATCCTGCTCCTCAGCCCAAAACAGAAGTTTCTTTAAAACATCATTACCTCAAAAAGCTAAGTGGTAAAAATTATCATGCTGATAAAGTAAATAGAATTTTAACTGCTCTTGGTTTTGAAATTTTGAAAGAGGGCATGGATGAACTTCGTGTTGCGGTTCCAAGGAGTAAGCCAGATATTACTTTACCTGCGGATATAGTGGAAGAAATCATTCGAATAGATGGATTAGATAATATTGAAATCCCTACTACTATTTCAATAAGTCCAGCAACAGATCAATCGGCCCTTAAAGAGAATCTAAAGGATAAAATTGCCAATTATTTGGTTGGGCAAGGGTTCATTGAAATTCTAACCAATAGCATTACCAATAGTAAATATTTCAACGAAGAAGTATTGAACAAGTCTGTTAAAATGATCAATAACTTGAGTGCTGATTTAGATATTTTAAGACCCTCTATGTTAGAAACCGGGTTAGAAACTATCGCGTATAATCTGAACAGAAAAAATAATAATCTTCAATGTTTTGAATTTGGCAAAACCTATGCTAGTAATGGCCCAGGGGATTATAATGAAACTGAGCATTTGGCTTTATATTTCTCAGGATCTGATCATGAGGAAAGCTGGCATCAAAAAAGCAAAAGTTTAGATATTTATAAGGCCAAAGGAATAGTAGCGGCTATTATGCAACTTTCTGGAATTGGTGGCTTGCAACTGAGTTTGTTAGAAGATACCATTTTAATTAAAGCAGGTAAAAAGGAATTGGGAACCATGTATAAAGTATCCAATAAACAATTGCAAAATTTTGATATTAAGCAAGACGTTTATTTTGCTGATATTGATTTTGTTGCATTATTAAAGTTGGTGGATGATCGAAAGATTACTTATAAAGAAGTAAACAAGTTCCCAGCCATGCAGCGCGACTTGGCATTGGTGGTTGATAGGCATATAAGCTTTGATGCAATAGATCAGCAAGTACGTAAAACACAAATTTCAAAACTAAAACAAGTTCGATTATTTGATGTGTTTGAAAGCGATAAGTTGGGGACCGAAAAAAAATCTATGGCAATGAGCTTTACTTTTGAAGACGATCAAAAAACGTTAACTGACAAAGAAGTGGATGCAATGGTTGGAAAACTAATCCATCAATTTGAAAAGGAATTGGGAGCAGAAATTAGGAAATAGAGGTTCTTAAAAACTATTAATTAGCGTATTTTAGAGTAAGATTAATTTTTAATAGATGGATTCACTTTCTGTACAAATAAAAGCTATTCAGAAAAAGATGCAGATTTTACTAAAGCAGCAGCAGCTTTTGCAGAAGGAGAACCTGAAACTAAAAAAGGATTTGGAGAAGTTACAGACAGAAAAATTGCAGAAAGAAACCGATTTACAGGGAATTATTCAGCAATTGGAGTCTGTTAAAATGGGAGATTCTCAATGGAGTTCTTCCGATAAATTGTTAATGGAGAAAAGGATTGATGGCTATTTGAAAGAAATCGAGAAATGCCTATTGTTACTGAACGCTTGATATGATGGAAGAACTCATACCCGTAAATATTGTAATTGCCGACCGATCTTACCGCCTTAAAATTGAGCCGGCTGATGAAGAGATGGTTCGTAAAACCTCGAGTCTGATTAATGACAAAATTTCGGAGTTCAAAACCAATTTTGCAGGTAAAGACATGCAAGACTATGTATCTATGGCGCTGCTTTGGTTTGCTACAGAACAAACACAATCAGGTAACCTTCTCGTAAAATGGGGCGAATTAGCCCAACAAATCAACTCTTTAGAGAAATCTATCGACAAAGCTTTACTGGAAAACCAGTAAGCTGAGAACCAAATCTTTTCACTTAATTTATTTAAGTATCTTCGCCTATTGCGTATACTTATTAGGTTAAAATGAGATGTGTACGGGTATATAGGATTTTGAATTATTTTAAAAATTACCAAAACCATGGATCAAAATGTTGTTTCTATTATAATTGGTGCCATTTCACTAATTGTTGGGGCTTTAGCGGGTAAGTTTTTATTCGCCAAAGACACAAAAAAACAGGTCGAAGACGCCGAACACCAAGCGCAGACTATTTTAAAAGAAGCCGAATTAAGAGCTGAAACCGTTAAAAAGGAGAAGCAATTAGAGGCTAAAGAGCGGTTTGTACAATTGAAGTCTGAACACGATAAAGAAGTGATGGACCGCAATCGCAAATTGGGTGAGGCTGAAAACAGAATTAAGCAAAAAGAGATTTCCATCAACCAAAAAGAAGCTGGAATCGACAAACAAACTAAAGAGAACGAAGCGATTAAGGAAAATTTGAATCGCCAAATTGAATTGGTAAACCTTAAGCGTACCGAACTGGAAAAACACCAGGAAGAACATATTCGTCGCTTGGAAAAGATAGCAGGCTTAAGTGCAGAGGAAGCAAAAACACAGTTAATTGAAAGTCTAAAACAGGAAGCTCATTCTCAAGCCCTTGGTTTACAACAAGAAATTATTGAAGAAGCTAAGCTGAAAGCAAATAAAGAAGCGCGTAAAATAGTAATTCAATCAATTCAGCGTACCGCTGCTGAAGTAACTATTGAAAATACGGTAACCGTATTTAATCTTG
This sequence comes from uncultured Bacteroidota bacterium, assembly GCA_903825065.1. Classification (GTDB taxonomy): domain Bacteria; phylum Bacteroidota; class Bacteroidia; order Chitinophagales; family Chitinophagaceae; genus Sediminibacterium. Next base: position 4,242 of record CAIJZG010000009.1, on the reverse strand, counting down.
AAACAGACGAGATTAAAGGGCAAATTATTGGTAGAGAGGGTAGAAATATCCGTGCTATTGAGGCTGCGACTGGTGTTGATTTGATTGTTGATGATACTCCAGAAGCCATAATCCTTTCTTCTTTCGATCCATTGCGCAGAGAAATTGCTCGTTTAAGTTTACAACGACTAGTGGCAGATGGAAGAATTCATCCGGCTCGTATTGAGGAAGTGGTTGAGAAAACTCGCCGCCAATTAGAAGAGCAAGTAATGGAAATTGGGGAAAGGACGGTGATCGAAATGGGTATTCACGGATTGCACAAGGAATTGGTAAGAATTGTAGGTAAAATGCGTTTCCGTTCTTCCTATGGCCAGAATCTATTGATGCATAGTCGCGAAACCGCCAACCTCTGCGGAATCATGGCGGCTGAACTAGGAATGAACCCTAAATTGGCAAAACGTGCCGGTTTGCTGCACGATATAGGGAAAGTGCCAGATGAAGAAACTGAACTAAGCCACGCATTGTTAGGGGCTAAATTAGCCGAGAAATATGGCGAAAACCCTGCAGTGGTAAATGCTATTGGAGCTCACCACGATGAAATGGAAATGCAATATGTAATTTCTCCGATTATTCAGGCCTGCGATGCCATTAGCGGTGCTCGCCCTGGTGCAAGAAGAGAGATTATGCAGCAGTATTTACAGCGCATTAAAGACCTTGAGAATCTAGCAATGGCTTATCAAGGGGTTGAAAAAGCATATGCTATTCAGGCTGGTAGAGAATTGAGAGTAATCGTTGAAGCAGAGAAAGTTACCGATGGCGATAGCGATAAGCTAAGTTTTGAAATAGCACAAAAAATTCAGACAGAAATGACCTATCCTGGTCAGATCAAAGTAACAGTAATTAGAGAAAAAAGAGCGGTAAACGTAGCGAGATAAAAAATATTCTGATTTAGCAGTAGTATTTTATAAATTTTTCCTATACCTTTGCCGTCCGCAAAAAAATAAAGTTATGGACGCAGCAGTTCAGTTTGTACACGAGCAATTGACCGTGAAGAAGACATACCCTAAGTTTAAGGCAGGTGATAATATCACTGTTAATTATAAGATTGTAGAGGGTGGTAAAGAACGTATTCAGAGTTTCCGTGGTGATGTAATTAAATTACAAGGCAACGGTGCTACTGCATCATTTACTGTTCGTAAAATCTCTGATGGTGTAGGTGTGGAGCGTTTGTTCCCTATCCTTTCTCCAAATATTGATTCAATCTTATTAAACAAGTCTGGTAAGGTTCGCCGTGCCAAATTGTATTATTTGAGAGAACGTAGTGGTAAAAGTGCTCGTATTAAAGAAAAAAGATTTTAATTGATTTTTATTTTCTTTAAATAGCATTACTTTTCTTTACCTTTCTATTCTAAATTTTATACTATGGGAGACTTATTTGCACCTCAACACATTATATGGATCGTTCTATTATTCTTGTTGTTTTTTGGAGGTAAAAAAATACCCGAATTAATGCGCGGTTTGGGAAAAGGAATCAGAGAATTCAAGGATGCGAAAGATAATGTGCAAAAGGAAATTGAAACACATGTTTCTGAAGAAGCTACAAAGAAGGAAACAAATTCATAAAATGTTTATTTAATTAGTAAACCTCGCAATTTATTTCTGCGGGGTTTTTATTTTGTTTATAACCACACCAACCTTCCTATCAATTTAATGGGTCTTTTTAGCAAAATATCAAATACAGAATCAAGTGCAGAAATGTCTTTCTTTGATCATATTGATGAGTTAAGGAAACATTTATTTAGATCAGTTATTGCCATTCTTATTGGAGCAATTTTTGTTGGGTACTATAATAAGTTTATTATCAGAAACATTTTAATGGGTCCCATCCATTCTGATTTTGTTACTTATAGGTATTTATGTTCCTTAGGTAAGTATCTTGGAATGGGTAACACCCTATGCTTAAATACGGTAAGTATTAAAATGCAAAGCAATGCAGTAGCAGGGCAGTTTAACGTATTCCTTAACGTTATTTTAATTGGTGGATTAATCATCGCATTTCCTTATGTTTTTTGGCAATTTTGGCGGTTTATAAAACCGGCTTTAAAGAACAATGAATTAAGTGGAACCAGAGGTGTTATTTTTTGGGTTTCATTACTTTTTTTTATTGGAGTTTTATTTGGTTATTATGTTATCGCACCTTACACCATTAACTTCTTTGCAGGATTTCAAATTGACGAAAGCATTGAAAACTTTTGGACTATTGCCAGTTATTTCAATACCATGATGCCACTTGTGCTTGGCTCTGGTTTAATGTTTCAGCTCCCATTGGTATTATATTTCTTAGCAAAAATTGAAGTAGTTAGCTCTGCATTTTTAAAAAAATATCGCAAACATTCTATTTTAGTTATAACGGTTGTGGTTTCTATTATTACTCCTCCAGATATGTTGAGTACAATAATTTGTAGTATCCCATTAATCTTTTTGTATGAGATTAGTATTTTCTTGATTGTGGGTATAGAAAAAAAACGCAAAATTGCAGAAGCTAAAGAATGGAGTTAATCAGTCAGTAAAAAAATAAACATTGTTTTCATTTCAATCTATAAATAAGTATCATTCATTTTTAAAAGAAAATGTGGATGGGTGCACTATTGCAGTAGATCATTATTTGAAAGAAATAGAAAAAAAGAAACACCTCCATTCTTTCTTAGAAGTATTTGCAGAAGAAGCCATTCTGAGGGCTAAAGAGTTAGACGAAAAACGGAAACTCGGAAAACCCTTGGGAAGATTGCATGGGGTTGTTGTTGGAATTAAAGATGTTATTTGTTACAAAGGCCATGTGGTTTCAGCTGGTTCGAAAATTCTAGAAAATTTCAAATCTATATATAACGCCACCGTTGTTGAAAAACTATTGCAGGAAGATGCGATAATAATTGGCCGACAAAACTGCGATGAGTTTGCAATGGGCAGCAGTAATGAGAACTCTGCATATGGTGTTGTAAGAAACGCTATTGACGAATCTCGGGTTCCTGGTGGTTCTTCCGGTGGGTCTGCAGTTAGTGTGCAAGCAGGATTAACCATGATCAGCTTAGGTAGTGATACTGGCGGATCTGTTCGTCAGCCTGCCGATTTCTGTGGGGTAGTTGGTTTGAAACCAAGCTATGGAAGAATTTCACGTTATGGTTTAATCGCTTATGCTTCCTCTTTCGATCAAATAGGTATTTTTTCTAAAACTGTAGAAGATGCTGCTCTTTGTTTGGAAGTAGTTTCAGGGGTTGATGATTTTGATAGCACTGTTTCTGAAAAGCCTGTTCCGGCATATGCTTCTGAATTGAAAATAGCTCCCCGAAAATATAAGATTGCTTATTTTAGACAAGCATTGGAACATCCAGGATTAGATCCTGAAATGAAGGCTACGATTACCCAACTTATTAATCAATTGAAACTTGATGGTCATACGGTAGATCCAATTGAATTTGATTTGCTCAACCATATTGTACCCACCTATTATGTGTTAACCACTGCCGAGGCATCCAGCAATTTATCCCGCTTTGATGCTGTTCGCTTTGGTTATCGGGCACCTTTGGTGAATTCCGACTTAAATGATATGTATAAAGCATCACGGAGTGCTGGATTTGGTAAGGAAGTGCAACGTAGAATTATGCTTGGAACTTTTGTGTTAAGTGCCGGATATTTCGATGCCTATTTTACAAAGGCTCAGCAAGTACGACGAATACTTTTAAATAAATCGATAGAAGTCTTCGCACAATATGAAGCCATTATTTCACCAACTGTTCCTTCTACCGCCTTTAAAATCGGCGAAAAATCAGATGATCAAGTAGCAATGTTTTTGGCTGATATTTATACGGTTTTTGCGAATCTTGTAGGAATTCCAGCAATTTCCATTCCATTGTTTACGCATAGCAATAGTCTTCCATTTGGGTTGCAAATTATGACAAATCATTTTGAAGAGACTGCCTTATTGCAATTATCTGATCGGTTAATGAACTAATAATCAGATTGTTATAATCATTTCGGCTTCTTAAAACCTCCTTTCACATCCTCTTAAGTTATTTCATATTAATTTTGCGGACTCTGCAATAATTTGGAATCATGAAGTGGTACGGTATATCTATTCAAACAAGGCTTTCTATCTCCCATTTCATTTTGGGTGCTTTTGCTGTCATTGCAGGCGCAGTCGGTAGCATGTCTTTTGTTGCCGATCCCGCATATAAAGAGAAACCTTTAGTAGATACTACTCATGAT
>CAIJZG010000008.1 GCA_903825065.1 uncultured Bacteroidota bacterium | reverse complement strand
GAAAGTAATTTCATATAAATTCACATTCGCATATTTTGCTTTAGTTGCATCATCTAAAGGTTCAGGAGTCTTATTTGGAGGCGTTACTTTGTATTTAGTAGTATCATAAGGCTCCATACCTCTTGTATATCTCCAGTAGAAATCTCTTAAAGTAGTATCGGAATCTACTAAAAATACTATATTCTTGTCTGCTCTATTTCGTTGTTTAGAAAGGTCGTCTGTGGTATATAAAGGTTTAGCAAGTGAAACCATTCCATTGGAAGTTGCTGGAGCAGCTCCGCCTCTTCCACCCATGGTCATTGCAGTGGCCGCCTGATTAGGATCAAATACACCATGTTTAACTGTATCAATTGCGATGTCACATGGCTCAATTCCATAGAACCATCCTCTCCAGAACCAATCCAAATCTTCAGCACTTGCATCTTCCATAGTTCGGAACAAATCAGCCGGTGTTGGGTGTTTAAAAGCCCAACGACGAGCATATTCTTTAAAGCTATAGTCGAACAATTCACGCCCCATAATAGTTTCGCGCAAAATATTTAATCCTGTAGCTGGCTTTGTATAAGCATTTGGTCCAAACATGACAATATTTTCACTGTTTGTCATAATTGGTTCCAGTTGATCTTTAGGCAAGCGCATGTAATCAGCAATCTGATAAGCTGCACCTTTGCCCCTAGATGGATATTTGTTATCATACAATTCTTCAGTTAGATATTCCACAAAAGAATTCAAACCTTCATCCATCCAACTCCACTGACGTTCATCGCTATTAACAATCATTGGGAAGAAGTTATGTCCAACTTCGTGAATGATAACGCCCAACATACCCAACTTAGTTGATTCGCTATAAGAACCATCTTTTTCTGTACGTCCATTATTAAAACAAATCATGGGATATTCCATACCATTAGCTGCTTCAATACTTTGTGCAACGGGGTAAGGATATGGAATAGAAAATTTAGAATACGATTTAATTGTATGTGCAACCACTTTAGTTGAGAACTTACGATACAAACCATACGCTTCTTTAGGATAACCACTCATACACATCACTTTCTTTCCTTCCACATAAGCAGGCATAGCATCCCAAATCATTTTACGAGAAGTAGTCCATGCAAAGTCACGAACATTATCGGCTTTGAAAATCCAGGTTTTCTTGGCAGTACTCTTATTCTTTTCTGCTTTTTTTGCTTCATCTAAAGTAACAATCTCAACAGGTTCTTTCGAATTATTAGCTTGGTTCCAGCGAGCTAATTGTGCAGGTGATAAGACCTGAGCATAGTTCTGACCTTCTCCTGTGCTTAAAACAGTATGATCAGCAGGAACCGTCATGGCTACATTGAAGTTTCCGAAAGTAAGGGCAAACTCTCCGCGACCAGTAAACTGATGGTTCTGCCAGCCCTGAAAATCGCTATACACACACAAACGAGGATACCATTGTGCCATAGTAAAAAAGGCATTGCCATCTTCAGGGAATAACTCATAACCCCCACGACCACCTAAAACCATTCTATTTGATACTTTATAATGCCAATCAACATTGAATACAAATTTTTGACCAGGCTTTAAAGCGATCGGCAAATCAACTCGCATCATTGTTTTGTTGATGGTGTATTTTAAAGATTTTCCAGTTACATCAGTTAGTTTAGTAATAATATCACCATAACCATTATCCTTATTAGCATCAAGTAAATTTTCGACCTGAGACGTAGATAATTGATTGCCCAAACTTGAAGAAGTTTGATAGCCAGCATTGTTTACTGTACTATGTTCATTCTCATCTAACTGCAACCACAGATAAGTTAATACGTCGGGAGAATTGTTAAAATAGGTAACCGTTTCGCTACCCTTTAAAGTAAGATTGGGTTCATCCAACTCACATTTAATATTATAGTCAACTCTTTGCTGCCAGTATTTTGGACCCGGAGCCCCACTAGCAGTTCTATATTCATTTGGTGTAGGTAGAATAGTACCTAATTGCTCGAATTTGTTTCCGTGGTTTGATGTTGGATTGTTCCTTATATCTTGTGCTTGCAAATTGCAAACAAAGAGTAAAATCAAACCCATAAATCCTAATTTTCTCATAGCTGTATAGTTTAAAAAATTATAAACTGTGTATTCGATCCAATGCCATATTCAACGCAAACGCAAAAATGGCTGCACTAATAAATAACAGATATTCTCTTCTGTTAATTTTTATTAATCCCACTAATATAAATGATATAATCAAAATAATTATCACTATTAATATCTGTCCTAATTCTAAACCGACATTAAAAGCTAAAAGTTGCCAAAAAATATTCTGATCTTTTCCTAAAATACTTTTCAAATAACTACTAAATCCTAATCCATGAATAAGACCAAAAAACAGGGCCATAAAATAAATAGGTGGAAATTTAGTTTTGAAAACAAATTTCTTGACAAACAGATTACTGAATGATGTGATTAATATAGTAACTGGAATTAAAAACTCAATCCAATTAACAGAATAACTAACTATATGAAAAACACTTAATGCGAGGGTTATACTATGGCCAATTGTAAATGCAGTAACCAGAATCAAGATCTTTTTCCAATCAGAGAATTGAAATCGAATAGTAAGCGCAATTAAAAAAAGGATATGATCACTTGTTGGAATACCGGCCAGTTGTTGAAGCAAAGAGGCATTTCCTCTCCAATTTGCAATGTGTTGAAAGCCAGTTTCCAGATAAAGTCTAAAATCATTCATAACGTAAGTTTCAAATTAATCATGACATTTGTAGTGAAAAAAAAATAATGTTGAATGGTAAATAGTATGGTTCAATGGCTTTCAATGGCTTTTATAGCTGTTTTGCATCCGTTTTATGTTTCTGTTATAGATATTAATCATAATACAAAAGAAAATGCTGTTGAAATAAGCATTCGAATTTTCACTCCCGACTTAGAGCAGACTCTACAAAAATATAGCACAACGAAAATAGATATTGCTAATCCGAAAGACAAAGTTGTATTAGACAAACAAATTAGTTCCTATATTAATCAAAAGCTCCAAATAAAAATCAATGGTCAACCTGCGTTCATAAATTATATTGGACATGAAATACAAATGGAAAGTGTGTGGATCTACGCAGAAATTCCTAAAATTGCACAGTTGAAAAAAATCGACATCAACTGTAATTTATTATATGATTACAAGGATCTACAAAGTAATATTTTTCATGTTAAATCAAAAGATGCAGAGAAAAGTTATAAATTAGATTTTCCAAAAACTACTACCAGTTTTGAATTTTAATTTTTGAATTATTTTTCTTTTGGTTCCATATCTGTGGTCACTAAAACTTTATCAATGCGGTGATTATCCATATCCACCACTTCAAACTTGAAAATTTTCCATGTTAATTTTTCACCTGTGTGGGGAATTTTTTCTAATTCATGAATAATAAAACCAGCAAGCGTATCAAACTCCTGATCGCCCTCTTTCATCCATTCTGCTTTATCAAAGTGGGTAAGAAAATCGTAGAAAGGGATTTGTGCATCTATTAAATAGGAGCCATCTTCTCTTGTAACTATTTCAAATGAAACATCTTCTGGTTGAGGGATATCACCTACTATCGCTTCTAAAATATCGTTCAATGTAATCAAACCAAGAACAGTGCCATATTCATCTACAATAAAACAATGGTGAATTTTAGATTGTTTAAATTTTTCTAGCACCTGATAAGCCGTATTTTTTTCAGGCACATACATCGCTGGTTTCATGATATTTTTAACCAACTTATTATCATCAGAAATGATAAAGTCTTTAATCGACACAACACCCACAATTCGATCAACTTCACCCTCACAAACCGGATAAATCGAGTGAACCACTTCCTCCATGATCAATTTTATTTCTGATACGGTTTTACTTTGATCGATCCAAACTATATCACTTCGATGTGTCATTAGTGAAGTAATATTTCGATCACCTAAATGAAAAACTCTTTCAATAATTTCTTGCTCAGCTTCCTCAATCGCTCCATGCTCGGTCCCTTCACTTATGATAGCTTTGATTTCTTCCTCTGTTACTTGATTTTCATTGATTGGGACATTTAATATTCTCACTAAAAAATTAGAAGATTTCATCAAGAACCATACAAATGGATATGTCAGAAACGACATCAACTTCAATGGGCCAGCAGCACTTTTTGCAATATTTTCAGGGTTACTCATTCCTAATCTCTTGGGAACAAGTTCACCAAAGACCATTGATAGATAAGTAATAACAATTACTATAATTACTGTTGCTAGGGTGCCACTATAAGGCTTGATTAAATCGAAATTAAATAACCAATCTTGTAATGGTTTTTTAAAACTGTCCCCAGAAAAAATACCTGTTAGTATGCCAATTAATGTAATTCCGATTTGAAATGTAGATAAAAAGGAATCGGGATTATTTGCTAATGCTAATGCTTTTGCTGCTTTTGTATCACCTTTTTGGGCTTGCGCCTCTAAGCGTGCTTTACGTGCTGAAATCAACGCAAACTCTGCCATCGAGAAAAGTCCGTTGAGTAAAATAAGCCCTAAAATGATAAATACTTCAGTCATGGAATAGTCCAAATCTAATGAATTGCAATCAAATTAAGGTTTCCCATCCAAATCCACAATGGCGTAGTAGGACATTTTATTAAATCTAGTGGTTGGATTTAAGAATTCAGGTGTGAGCATACTTACTGAAAAGCTTGGTCCTTTATGCAGCAATTTTAAATTCGGAAATTTTTCTTTAAGAGCTGGTATACTATCTGAAGAAGCTATTAAAATATCATCTAAGGTAGCATCTGCACTAGTATATCGATGTTCAAAAATATGCTGTCCATAAAAATGTAATGCTCTACTATCTAATGGACCATACACGTAAATATTATGTTTTTGTAACCCTGATTGATTTATAAAAGCTGCAGCCATATTTCCCATTTGATACTTGAGTAAGTTGGGATAAAAATTACTACTCAATAAAAAATTAATTGAAATTACTGTATAAAAACAAATCACTAAAATAGATGGGACCTGGATCCATTTTCTAGCAAATAATAATAATATTATAAACCCTACCCCACCAAATATGGAAAGTATAAAAACGAATACACTAATTTCTTTAAAGGGAATACGCATAGCAACTATGGCAAGAATCCATAATAGTGCAAAAATTAAAAAATGAAACCAACGAAATACGATTTTTAAAATCTTAAACTCCTTTGTAAAAAATAATTGGTGAATAAACACAGCGGTCACGATCGATGCTAATGGATATACCACAAAAATATAGTGAGGGAGTTGTGCCTGACTTCTTGCCAATACACAATAGGTAAGTACAAAACCACCAACGCTAATCCATTCTTGATTTTGTTTTAACCAGAATCGGCTCATTAAAATATCTCTAAACCGAATTGATAATCCAACTAAAAAAAATAAGATCCAGGGTAGAAAACTCCATAACATATTTTCCAGGAGGAAAGTAAAATAACTCATCTCATGAAATACGTTTTCTCCGGTATACCTTCCAAAACTCTGTGTCCAATAATAGAAACGCAAGCCGGAATTGATAGGTACTCCATAAATTACTTTCCCGGGATGTAAATCGAATTGTTGATACAATCCAATGCTCATAGGTATTAGTAAAACTGCAATAATTAATAACCCAATTAAATACTCCCATCTAAAAAATTGCTTCCATTCTCTTCTCAGAATAAAATGAGGAATAAATGAAAGAACCGGAACAATTAGTGCAATTGGACCTTTCGTCATCATTCCACCTGCAATTGCCACAAATGCTATTACAAAATATTTCCACTTACTACTCTCATACCAAGCAGCTAAATGCCAGATGCTTAAAATAACCCAACCCATTAACATGGTATCACAACGAACATCATGTGTTATTAAGAAGAAAGCCTGAGATGTTGCTAAGACCATAGCGCTGAGTTGTGCTATAGTTTTTTGATAATAAAGTATAGTGAACCGATAGGTTGAATAAACAGAAATAATTGCGAACAACATTGATGGTATACGGTAAGCCCAATCGTAAATTCCAAAAATCTTTAAACTAATTGCAGAAAGCCAAAAAAGCATCGGTGGTTTATCCAAATAATCTTTACCATTTTCGAAAACTTGCAAAAAGCTGTTTCTAACAAGCATTTCACGGCTTATTAACGCATATTGCGCGGCATCAATGTCCATCAATGGGATGTAAATCATTCCTGTTATACAAACAACAAGACTAAATAATAAAACACCATAAAAAAATCGATTCGGAATCATACTAATAATTTTATAATTCTGATTGAACTGGGCCGAATTTGCGAATAAAAATTTGTGACGTGGCATATCCTATAGCAGAACCAAGAATTGCGCCAGAAATAATATCCAATGGATAATGTACACCTACATAAACCTGCGCATAACTTACAGTAGCTGCCCAAAAAAGAAATAAATAACGCCACTTTTTAAAGAGTCCGCTCAATGTAATCATCACATATACCGCAAATCCAAAATGATTTGTTGCATGAGAAGAAGTAAAACTATATCCCCCTGAACAATGATCTAATAAAAGTCGGACATGACTTATCAATAATGGTTCATTACATGGTCTTGGTCTTTCGAAAAAAGGTTTAACCAAACTACTGCTAATTTGATCAGTTAAAATCACCGTAAGTATCGCACCAAATATCCAATAGAATGATTTGTTTTTAAAATTAACTATTGAGAAAACAATTAAAAAAACGTAAAGAGGTACCCAGGTATTCGCATTTCTCCAAATAGGTAAAATCTTATCTAATATTGGATTGGTGAATCCTGAATTTATTTGCAGAAATAAATAAGTATCCCAGGCATTTAACCATTGCCAAATTTGCTGTAAGAAAGTATTCATTAATCCCTATTTTATCTTTTTAGCAATTATTATTAACCTTGGTGAATTATTTAAATCATATTTTCCTAATTGATAATCCCCAAATACTTCTTGAATTTGAATCTGTTGAAAAGATAGCATTTCTGTAAAATCACCCAATGAAAATTTTGCTACCCTCTCTGTATAGAGGTGTTTGGGACTTTTATTTTTACTATCAGTGATTTGAATCTGTTTAAAAAAATGTCTCTCATCATTCCATTTACTTATATGAAAATGAATATCTTCTACGGTTTTGATATTTTCTGATTCTTGATTTTTTTCTGCAAAATGCACGTTTAAGTAGTCTATTACTAATAATCCTCCAGGCTTTAAACTTTGCGCCATCGTTCTTATGGCATTATCATGCTCCCTTCTTGTTCTGAAATAGCCAAAGCTTGTGAACATATTAAAAGCGTAATCATAATAATTAATCCAGAATGGCAATCGCATATCATGCGTATAAAAATGCAGGTTATCCGATTCTTGTATCATGGCTTCCTCAATAGACTCTTCAGATAGGTCTATACCAGTTACATTATACCCATAATCGGCTAAGGCTTTACTGTGTCTTCCCTTCCCACAAGCCACATCCAACATCGTTGATCCAGCTAATGGATGGATATGAGATATTAACTTTTCAATAAAGTCAAGAGCCTCCTGATCATCTCTATTTTGATATAATAAGTGATAATAATGGGAATTGAACCAATCTTTAAACCACGATTGCTGCATATGCCTTCTTTAGGGCACAAAAATAGGATTCCGAATCAAAGAATAATTTGAATTATGTTTGCAGTGAGCAAAACAATCGAATTAATGGCATTAATTAAAAGTATTTCGGGTATTCGTGGAACCATCGGCGGTAGGCCAGGCAACACTTTGAGCCCTTTGGATGTGGTTAAATTTACCGCTGCTTATGGAACTTGGTTGAAAAGTCAGAATACAGAAAAAACAACAATAGGTAACCAAAAAGTGGTCATTGGACGTGATGGAAGGATTAGTGGCGAATTAGTACAAAGGCTAGTTATAAGTACCTTAAATGCATTAGCAATTGATGTAATTGACCTTGGACTTAGTACTACTCCTACCGTTGAAATGGCTGTTGTTTTTGAAAATGCTTCAGGTGGAATTATTTTAACCGCCAGTCATAATCCAAAAGAATGGAACGCATTAAAATTGCTAAACCAATTTGGTGAATTTATTAGTGGAGATGACGGTGCCAAAATTTTAGCAATTGCCGAAGCCGAAGATTTCGATTTTGCTGGTGTTGATGAGTTAGGTTCTTATACAGAAGATCATACTGCTCTTAAAAAACATATTGATACCGTTGTTAATTATCCTTTAGTTGATAAAGACGCAATTAAAAAAGCAAATTTTAAAATTGTTTTAGATGCAATTAATAGTACCGGTGCTACTGCTGTGCCTGAATTATTAAGAGCACTGGGGCTTAGCGATATTGTGGTTTTGAATGGTGAAGTAAATGGTCAGTTTGCTCACAACCCTGAACCCTTACCAGAGCATTTAAATGAACTTTGTAATGAAGTTAATAAAAGCAATGCCGATTTGGGAATTGCAGTTGATCCCGATGTAGATAGACTTTGCTTTGTATGCGAAGATGGCACCTTATTTGGAGAAGAGTATACTTTAGTAGCTGTAGCTGACTATGTTTTAAAAAACAGAAAAGGTAATACAGTAAGCAATTTGTCTTCTACCAGGGCACTTCGTGATGTAACAGAAAAGCACGGTGGAATTTATTATCCTAGTGCAGTGGGTGAAGTGAATGTGGTTAATAAAATGAAAGAAGTAAATGCAGTAATTGGAGGAGAAGGGAATGGTGGAATAATAGTTCCAGACTTACATTATGGTAGAGATGCATTAATTGGAATCGCGTTATTCTTAACACATCTTGCCAAAGAAAATAAAACTATCAAACAATTACGTAATACCTACCCTGATTATTTTATCAGTAAAAATAAAATAGAATTAAATGATGGCGTTGATTTAAAAAACATCTTTGCAACCATTGAAAATAAATACAAAAAACAACCCATCAATACTGTGGATGGATTGAAGATTGAATTTGATAATGATTGGGTTCATTTGAGACCTAGCAATACAGAACCAATTATACGTATTTATGCGGAGAGTAATTTGCAAACAACTGCCGCAAATATTGCAAAAAGATTAATGCAGGACATTAACGAAGCTCAATAAAGTATTTATATTGAGTTTATAAATTAAGAATTGACCTAAGAGGTCCTGTTATGCAGGATTTCTTTATTCTATATCAATGATGGAAAGAATTTATTTAGACAATGCTGCAACCACCGCCCTGGACCCTGCGGTTCTGGAAGCAATGATGCCATTTCTCACAAATCGATTTGGAAACCCTTCTTCCATTTATAGCTATGGAAGAGAGAGCCGTATGGGTATAGAAAATGCTCGAAAATCTGTAGCCAAACTCTTACATGCGCATCCAGCTGAAATATTCTTTACTAGTGGTGGTACTGAGAGCAGTAATACAGCAATCACTGCCGCAGTTCGTGATCTTGGATGCAAGCATATCATCTCTTCTAAAATAGAACACCACGCTACGCTGCATACCATAGAATATCTACACCAAAAAGGAGAAGCGTTACTAAGTTATGTTCAGATTTTAGATGACGGACATATTGATTTGAATCATTTAGAAATCTTATTACAGAATACCCCAGAGAAATGTTTGGTAACACTGATGCATGCCAATAATGAAATTGGCAATATGATTGACCTCAATACTGTGGGGACTCTTTGTAGAAAATATAACGCAATTTTTCATAGCGACACAGTACAAACAGTGGGCCACTTTCCATTCGATCTGCGCAATACACCTATCGATTTTATCACTGGCTCAAGTCATAAATTTCATGGCCCAAAAGGTTCTGGAATACTATATATTAATGAAAATATAAAAATTAAGCCTTTCATAAATGGTGGTAGCCAGGAAAGAAATATGCGTGCAGGAACTGAAAACTTATACGGTATTATTGGTTTTGCAAAAGCCTTAGAAATGGCCACAGAACAACACGCAACTGATATGGAAAAGATATTGGCACTTAAAAAATATATGATGTTATCACTTACAAAAAACATTGTAGGTGCCAAGTTTAATGGCGATCCAACAGGTAATTCATTATATGCAGTATTAAGCACGAGCTTCCCAAAGACTGATAAAAGTGAAATGCTATTATTTAATTTAGATATTAACCATATTTGTGCCAGTGGTGGTAGCGCTTGCACCAGTGGCGCAGATCAAGGATCACATGTGATAAGAGCGTTAAATAGTGACCCTAATCGTGTAACTGTTCGCTTTTCATTTAGTAAATACAATTCGATAGCGGAAATTGATCAAGTAATAGAAAAGCTAAAAGAAATCATTTAGCAACACTCTATTAAATATTTCACGTTAGAAATTAATTCAAAATAGCATCTCTTTTTCGAAATACGATAAATGTCTACTGTTTTAATAGGCATTTCTGTTTTGCATAAAACATCTCTGTAATTTTAACTATGCAAAACATACTTGATTTAGTTGGCAACACCCCACTAGTTGTGCTAAAAAACATTCCCATCAATAATAATGTCACCATCTATGCAAAACTGGAAGGTAATAATCCGGGAGGAAGTGTAAAAGATCGAGCAGCATATGGAATGATAAAGGGTGCATTAGACCGTGGAGAAATCAGCGATGGCATTACTTTAATTGAAGCGACAAGTGGCAATACTGGTATTGCATTAGCAATGATTGCAAGCTTATTTAAACTTCCTATTGAATTGGTGATGCCCGAAGATGCAACTCGAGAAAGGGTTTTAACCATGCAAGCATTTGGAGCAAAAGTAATCTTAACTCCAAAAGATGGATCAATGGAAGCCGCCATTGATTATGCAAACCGGCAGGTTGCAAAAGGGGGCTATTTAATGCTTAACCAATTTGGAAATCCAGACAATCCTGGAATACATTATAAAACCACAGGCCCTGAAATCTGGAATGACACACAGAAAAAAGTTACACACTTTGTTTCTTCCATGGGCACTACTGGCACAATTATGGGCGTTTCTAAATTTCTAAAGGAACAAAACTCAACTATTCAAATAGTAGGATGTCAGCCAACTGACGGATCAAAAATACCTGGAATTAGAAAATGGCCAGAAGCTTATCTACCAACCATATTTGACAAACAAAGAGTTGATAAAGTAATAGAAATCGATGAAGCAGATGCTAGAATCATGAGTAAAAGATTAGCACGTGAAGAAGCTATTTTTAGTGGTATGAGCAGTGGTGGCGCAGTTCATGCAGCCATTGAATTATCAAAAGAGTTAAGTACTGGTGTAATTGTTTGTATTATCTGCGACAGAGGAGATCGATATTTATCATCCGATTTATTTGATTAATCATTTTGACTTTCCTCTGGCTTCACCAAGCCATAAAAGACTATTTAAGATAAATCGATTTTGCAATTCGGAGGAAAAACTTGATGATAATGTTTGAATTGTACCCCCATCATAATCCATATCGTTATGCCCAATATTAAAATAAAGCATCCGATATTTTATATTGGTCCAAGCAACTGGATAATCTCCATACTGCCATATTTCATTGGGCTTTGGACCTGTACCCAGCGGGAAACTTCTGTTATCAATTGAAAGTAAAATTACTATATGCTTATTCTTTCTCAAATCATTTTTCCAACTATACCATTCATTTGCAGCCGCCATAAATACGGAGGGAATATTCTTTGTAAATGGATGATTTGTTTGTTCAACTTTTAGTTGTGCATTAGTTGGCCTCCAGGTATTTCCTTTGTATTCCCCAGCTCCCAAAAAATCTTCGTGGTACCAATTCCAGTTTTGATTGAAATCGGATTGCGTAAGTGCAAATGCTGAAAAATGGAAACCCATCCATGCTCCTCCACTTTCCATATATTTTTGAAATGCAAATCGCTGTGGTAATAAATCAGGCCTGGTATCTAAAAATATTACAACTTGATATTTCGACAAAAATGTTTCATTCATATTGTTCCAATTATTAGTTGAATCATAGATGAATGATAATTGTTCAGCTTGCAAGGAGAACCATTTATTAGCTTCATGCACAAAGCTTATATGAGCCGGATCTTCTTTAGCGGTATAGAAAGCTATTACTTTAAATTTACTTTCTTTTTTTTGAGCATTTATAGCATTTGTATTTGTTAATAAGAAAATAAATAGAATACCTACTATAGTTTTTAATTTCCAGTTAAATGCGAGAATTGGAATCATAATAGTATTTTTTCAATGTCATTCCAAGTATTCACCCGCTGATGTCGGCCTGCTTCCCTTAATATATTATGAGGTTGTGTAAATAATAGGGTCCTCCCAGTAAAATGATCTAAGTTTTTAAAATGGTCATCAATCATAATATCAGCTGCAATAATTTGCTTTGATCCACATAACACGATTTGTTGCCATCCAATAAAAGGAAAATGTTGTTTAATCCATTCAAGCTTCTGAGATAAACTCCAAGGAAATTCCATGGCTGCCGAAACAAGGTATACTTCGTATTCTTGATTGAGTTGCTCTAATACATTTCTACAACCATCAATTAATGGCGCATCTCTAAAAAAACTTTCCGTTCCAATATATTTACGACAATGCACAAATGCTTCGCTTTCTGTTTTACCATAAACAGATTCGAGTGAGATGGTTTCTCCAAATTCTTGGTGATGCATTTTTATAAACTGGCTATATACATCAGCCAACACCCCATCCATATCAACTGCGATCTTTTGCATTTATTACTTATTGATAGTCGTTTTCTTCTTCATCGGCACCTAAATTCATCTGACCTAAATTAAGCATACTTCCCATTAAATCTTTAAACTCAATACGACCTTCCAATGTTTTTTTACTAATCATTGAGAAAGATGACAAACCATGTAACACGAATTCCATTAATAAAGCAGATTCATTTTCACTAGCATGGGGGTAATGTTTTTTTACAAACCCATATAAGCCATCCACTTGATACAAAGCAGCAATTTTATCATCATCTTTCATATCAAGCAGAAGATCTAAATGTTTGCCACCATCAAACCATCGAATGATAGATTTATAGGGATTCTCTAATTCTTTTTCATCTGCAGTTTTCTTACCTGTAGCTCTTTTCTTTTTTACCTGATCGGGATTAGGAAAGTATTGTACAAACTGGGTGCGAATTGATTTATCGAGTAATTGTACGGCTACCTGATACGGCCCTTCCTGCTCACCTTCATACACCAATTCTATTTTACCAGTAATTGCAGGAATAATTCCTTGCAAATCGCTAATCCAAACTTGTGTTTTATTTTGATGATGGATAATTGCTCTTCTCTCAGCACTACTAACTGCGTTTTCAAATGCAGCAATAGTGAGCCTTGCACTTACTCCACTTTTTTTATCAACATATTCATTATTTCTTGCTTCGAATGCCACTTGTTCTACCAATCTTTTTATCAGATCACTAACACTCACTGTCTCTTTCTGAATTTCTAATAAATCAGCTTCTTGTTCAGTAATTGCTAAAGATGTTTCTAAATCTTTTGGATAATGAGTAAGAATCTGACTCTCGATTCTATCTTTTAAAGGAGTTACAATGCTTCCTCTATTCGTATAATCTTCTGGATTTGCCGTAAATACAAATAAAATATCCAAAGGCATTCTTAATTTAAATCCCCTGATTTGAATATCGCCTTCTTGTAAAATATTAAATAAAGCAACTTGAATTCTTGCCTGCAAATCTGGTAATTCATTGATCACAAATATGCCACGATTGCTTCTGGGAATAATTCCATAGTGAATCACATCCTCGTCAGAAAAGCTCAACTTCAGATTCGCCGCTTTAATAGGATCTATATCACCAATCAAATCTGCCACACTCACATCAGGTGTTGCCAATTTTTCGCCATAACGTTCTTTTCTGTGTACCCAATGAATCGGAGTATCATTACCCAGCTCTGCCACTTTATCTTTTGCAAATTTGCTCAATGGATTTAATGGGTCATCATTCACCTCACTGCCAGCAATAATAGGAATATACTCATCCAACAAATCAACCATTTGTCGAGCCATTCTTGTTTTAGCTTGCCCTCTTAATCCTAAAAACAAAATATTATGTCTACTTAGTAAAGCCCTTTCGGTATCAGGTATTACTGTGTCTTCATAACCAAGAATTCCTTCGAAAGGATTTTCTTTTTGCTGCATCGAAATAATAAGGTTGTGTCTTATTTCTTCTTTTACAGATTTCGTTTGATACCCACTCTTAATCAACTGCCCTAGTGTAAATATTTTCTCTTTATTCATTGTCGAATTAAATAATCTTAATTAATAAACTGTTTTGCGTTTTCCGCTTTCGAAATCTTTAAATATAAATGCGCCTAAATTATCAAGTGAAGCAAAGTATGCCTTACCATGATTTGTTTCCGTAAACTCTTGCACGAAATTTTGTAAATAGGGATCAGATGCAATCATAAAAGTAGTAATCGGAATTTTTAGTTTCTTACATTGTGCTGCAAGATTTATACACCGATTCACCACTTTTCGATCTAACCCAAAACTATTTTTATAATACTTTTTTCCAATTTTCAAGCAGGTGGGTTTACCATCTGTGATCATAAAAATTTGCTTGTTAGGGTTCTTTCTTTTCCTAAGTAATTCCATAGCCAGTTCTAAGCCTGCAACAGTATTGGTATGATATGGACCTACTTGCAAATACGGAAGATCTTTAATTTCGATACTCCAGGCATCATTTCCAAAAACCACAATGTCTAAAGTGTCTTTCGGATATCGAGTTGTAATAAGCTCACTCAAAGCCATTGCAACTTTCTTTGCAGGCGTAATTCGATCCTCCCCATATAAGATCATGGAATGAGAAATATCAATCATTAAGACTGTTGATGTCTGGGTTTTAAAATCATTTTCTCTGATCTGCAAATCCTCTTCACGCATCTGAAAACTTTCTACCCCATGATTAATCTGAGCGTTACGAATGCTTTCTGTAAAATCAATCTGTTCTAACATATCCCCAAACTGAAAAGGTCGTGTATCAGGATTTATTTCATCACCCTGCCCTTGTCTAAAAGTTTGATGATTACCTTGTTTAGATTTTTTTAGTTTGCCAAAGATCTCTTCTAAACTTTTTTTGCGTATGGTTTGTTCCGATTTACTTGTGATTTTAAAACTGCCATCTTGTTCATTTTCTTTGATAAATCCATTCTCTTTCAAATCATCAATAAAATCTCCCATCCCATAGTCATCATCCGTTAAATGATATTGTTTATCCAATTCATTTAACCAAGACAGTGCCTCAGCAGCATCCCCATTAGTATAAGTTAATAGCTGCGTGAAAATATCGAGTAATTGCTCGAATTTCGACTTAGCTCCCTCATTAGGGTCGAAATGTATAAACCTGTGTCCTAACATAGTAAAATAAAAGAAAATGAAATTAACTTAAATAATAACAGAAAATCTTTCAATTGGTTGTAAAAAAAAGCCGGGATAATTTCCCGGCTTTAATATTTATTTTTTTGGTGCTATTAATCCCGGTTTCCCAGAATCAGCGGCCATCATTTTACCCGGAATTTGAATTCTTGGATTATACATGGCTTCAATTTGATCTAAGCCTTTTAAATAATTTTCTGCCATTCGCTTCTCATCCGCCATTTGATCAGCTTTATCGCCAGTCAGTGAATTACAGAATTTTACTTGTTGTTGCAAATCCTTTTTAACAGATGCCGATACTTTTTCTGCTAACGCTTTATCATCAGCCATCAAACAGGCCTCTAAAAACAATAATGAGTTTTTATTATGCATATTTCCACGGCTAGCCATTCCATAAGCGAAGTTTTCTTGAAGCATCATAGAATCTGCCTTATCCAACACCTTACGGGCATCTGCTTTTCTGTTTTTTGCAGAAAGATCAATTGCTAATTCAGCATACGCATTTCGAATAGTATTTAGATGTCGACGATTTTCTTCGTCGAAATAAACGCCTTTCAGATTTGCATTACCAGAAGCAAATACATTGAGTGATTTCGAAAGCATCCAATCAGTATTTACACGGCTGTTGGCAACTGGTATTAACCTATGACTTAAACCATCTCTACGCAAGTATTGATCAAATCCTAAATTTAAATCAGGTGTTGTAAAGTAGATTGGTCTCACCCATTTATTCGCTGCAATGATATTTAAAACTGCTAAATCGTTTTTCATTAATGATGTTTTGGGAACATCAAAACGCAATTCTTTCATCACACTATCATCTGGGTTCACCACTTTGTTTTTAATCACAAAATTAACATCCACAGGCACGGCAAATTTTCGAACAGGGAAACTGTTCAGTGGTTCTGAACCACGTGTATTATCTAATTTATCAGCATCATCACTACCCACATAATTCTTCATTACATCGTATAGATCGTAATAACGGTCTTCTGGAATATTAGGTCTAGGGCTATAAACAACATAGTCTCTTTTACCAGCTTCAATTTGATCAGCTCTCCAGATTACATCAATAGAGTCACTCTTATTTACTTTATATCTTAGCTGATTAATATACCAATCAATTCCGAGTAAACTATAATTGATCACACGAATATCTGGGCGAATACCTTCAACTTCCTGTGCATACCATAAAGGGTAAGTATCATTATCGCCAAATGAAAATAAAATCGCATTAGGCGCACAACTTTCCAAATAGTCTTTTGCTAAATCTCGAGACAATTGTTTCTTACTGCGATCATGATCATCCCATTCTTGTTGAGCCATGATGGTAGGCACAGCCAATACACACAATAATGAAGCTAGTATGGCCGCGAGATTCTTAGATACTAATTTCGACAACCATTCACTAACTTTCAATACGCCTAATCCAATCCAAACAGCAAATGCATAGAAAGAACCCACATATGCATAGTCACGTTCACGTGGTTGATAACCGGCCTGATTTAAGTAAATCACAATTGCG
This sequence comes from uncultured Bacteroidota bacterium, assembly GCA_903825065.1. GTDB lineage: Bacteria > Bacteroidota > Bacteroidia > Chitinophagales > Chitinophagaceae > Sediminibacterium. The sequence continues at coordinate 9,130 of CAIJZG010000008.1, read as the reverse complement.
AACCCAGTAAAAAAGAATAATAAGAAGTTAACTACACCATCGTCGCTTTTATTTTTGAATTGATAAAACAATCCTATCAATCCCAAAATGAATGGCAATAAGAATAATTTATTATTTGCTTTATTATTCTTCAAGCTATCTGGCATGGCACTTTGATCGCCAAAGAATAAACTATCAATAAAAGGTATACCAGTTATCCAGTTACCATCTCGTACATTTCCTATGAACATACCCTGAACATCATTTTGTTTCCCGGAGAAATTCCACATGAAATATCTGAAATACATCCAATATGCTTGATAAGCTACAAAAAACTTGACATTATCTACTTGATTAGGAGATCGTTCATAACCACCATCCTTTATTCGGTTGATATTTAAAAAGTAAGCATAATAATCTGCATGGTTCTGATCGTTACTGGCATCCCAAACACGAGGGAACACCATTTTATCTTCTGGCTGATACAAGTATCTTCGGTCTGGCCCAATTTCGATATACTTGTCACGAGCTTTTTCATATTTCATCGAACCTGATTTCAAATCAACAGGTTGTGCATTAAATTTCTGCCCGTATAATAAAGGGAAATCACCATATTGTTCACGTCCTAAATAACCAACTAAACTCATTGGATTATCCACGTTATACATATCCACTGATGGATTTGCATTACTGCGAATCATGGTAGTGATATAAGTACTGTAACCAAATAGCATAAAAGCAAAAGACCATAATCCAAGGCGCATATAAGCCCATCCTTTCTTTGAAGCGAACTTCAAACCATACCAAACTGCTACGGCTAATAACACAAAGAAAGTTGCAAATCCACTAAAGAATGGTAATCCAAAGCCGTTTACAAACCAACGATCAAAAGTTCCTGCTCCTTTAATAGTGTATTGAATAACACCTACTTGCACAATCCCTGTAATTAAACAACCAATTACGAAGAAAATATAAATACCACCATTGTGATCTTTTTTCTCTTTATTCCATTTTTCAATGATAAACAAAAGTCCGATTGCAACTATAGTTCCAAATATCATTAATCCACCCATTGTTGGATCAAGAGACAATCCACGATCTTCGTTTACTTCCCCATTGGCCATTATTAAAGCCCCAATAAAAGCAAGTGCTCCACCAACAGCCACTATACGAATAAACCATTTTCGAAGTATTGCATAATTGAAAGAATCTTTTCTTTTGAAATAATAGACCATTACAATCGCTGGAATAGTTAATAGGTTCAATAAGTGTACACCGATGGAAAGTCCCATCATAAAAAATATAAACACAATCCACTTATCTGCACCAGGCTCATCCGCATGGTTTTCCCATTTCAATATTGCCCAGAAAACAATGGCAGTAAAGAATGAAGACATCGCATATACTTCACCTTCTACCGCACTATACCAAAATGAATCAGAGAAAGTATAAGCTAGGGCGCCAATAACACCAGCTCCCATGATTGACCATATCTGATAACTATTTACCGTATCAGTAGTTTTAACCAACAATACTTTACGTGCAAAATGAGTAATGGTCCAAAACAAGAATAAAATGGTAAACCCACTTGCTAATGCACTCATCACATTCACTGCTTTTGCAGCAGTCATCGGATTATCGCCGAATAAAATGATAAAGAAGCGACCCAGAATTACAAACAAAGGAGCTCCGGGAGGATGCGGAATTTGTAACTTAAAACAGCTACTCACAAACTCACCACAATCCCAGAAACTTCCACCGGCTTCTGCGGTTAAAACGTACACGGTACAAGCAATCAAAGCAACTGCCCATCCAACAATATTGTTAATCCGATTAAACTGCATATTGGTTTTGGTTTTTTAAGTCTCGCAAACATACCTTAATAATCCTAAAATCGAAAAAACAGCTGCGCATTTTATAAGATTTAAGAAAACCTTTAAGGTTATTAACTTACTATAACGTTATTATAGGGAAAATCATTGATAATCAAGACCTATTAAATTCTTCTTATTTGCAATCACAAGTCCATTCAACCCCTAAATCAATACAAGTTACTACCGTCATTTCATTTCCACAGGGAGCAAAAATAACCCGAAGTCTTTGACCTTCTCTGGTAGGCCCCTCTACGGCAAACTTTCTTCTGCAAGGGTCTCCATTCAATATACTTTTTTTATAATTGATACTCCCTTTTTCAAGAATTTCTTTGATTTCAGTTTCATCGATATGCCTACAACCCATTCTACACTTAGCATGTTTTGAAAAATGTATATGCTGAGGATGACGATTTAGTACAGCATTATCAACAGTTTCCTGTTTTTCAGGAAGATTGATTTTTTGAGCTTGATTTTCATGACTAATCTCTGGAGCGGAAGGCTGATGACAATTTTCAAAGCTAAATATCAGTATCACTAATAATAGCAGCCGGAAAAAGGATGTGATTTTTTTATTTAGCATATTTGACTCTTGAACACAAGTTTACGCTTTTCGATAAAAATTGCCCAAATAATTCGTTGAACCACCCAATTAGTTGCAAGGCGTTATCTTTGCACACTTATGGAAAAGAAGCGTTCGGTAGCCTTTCATACTCTGGGCTGTAAATTAAATTTCTCAGAGACCTCTACTCTATCTAGAATGATGGAACAAAAAGGATTTGAGAAAAAGGAATTTGATGATTTTGCCGACGTTTATGTAATCAATACCTGTTCTGTTACTGATAATGCTGATAAAGAATGTCGTCAACTGGTTCGACGTATACAACGCAAAGCACCCGAAAGTTTTGTGGTAATAACTGGTTGTTATGCACAATTAAAACCAGAAGAAATTGTTCGAATTCCAGGCGTTGACTTGGTATTAGGAGCATCCGAGAAGTTTAATATCATGGAGCATATCGCTCAATTAACCAAGGGAGATGAAGGAAAAATATGCAGTTGTGAAATTGAAGAAGTAACAGGATTTAATGCTTCTTATTCAATGAATGATCGAACCCGAAGTTTTTTAAAAGTACAGGATGGATGTGATTATAATTGTTCATTCTGTACCATCCCAATGGCCAGAGGAAAAAGCAGAAGCGACAATGTGGCCAATGTTGTCCGAAATGCCATAGATCTAGCAGCAGATGGTGTGAAAGAAATTGTTCTTACGGGTATTAATCTGGGCGATTTTGGAAAAGGACCAGATGGCAATCTGAAATATGAGGAAGACTTTTTCAAATTGATACAAGCATTGGATAAAGTAGAGGGAATAGAACGATATCGAATTTCATCAATCGAACCCAATTTACTAACACCGGAAATTATCGAATGGGTATCGAAAAGTAAAAAATTCATGCCCCATTTTCATATCCCCTTACAAAGTGGGAGCAATGAAATTTTAAAACAAATGCGCAGAAGGTATAAAAAAGAGTTATACCAAGAGCGAGTTGCAATGATCAAAAATTTGATGCCCTATTGCAGTATTGGAGTAGATGTAATTGTTGGATTTCCAGGAGAAACGAATGAACACTTTCAAGAAACACTTCAGTTCTTACATGAACTCGATGTTTCTTACTTACATGTATTTACTTATTCTGAAAGACCCGATACCAAAGCTTTAGAAATTAAGCCCGTCATTCCAATAAATATTCGCAATGAGCGAAATAAAATTTTAAGAAATCTATCTTATCAAAAACTACAATATTTTACTGCACAACATAGCGGGGAAAACAGAAAAGTATTGTTCGAGAATTTTGAGAAGAACGGAATGATGGAAGGATACACAGATAATTACATACGTATTTCGGCACCGTATAAAAGTGAATGGACGAATCTAGTAATGGAATGGACTTTGTAAAAACAACCCCTCCAGCCGTATTCCGCTAAAGCTAAATCGGCATTCCCTCCTATTCGCAAGCGAACAAGAGGGGTATTATACTACATCCACCTAATTTCACTTTTTTTTACTTTTAATTTTTATTTTTGACTTTCCCTTAATCTAAATGAGATAAATATTCTACAGGAAACTCAACTACCATCACCTGCCCCAGGCTTTCTAGTTTTACAAAGATTTTCTTTTTTGCATTTTTCAGAACGGTTCCTTCTTTGCCCATGAACACTCCATGGTTTACACGAATCCTGGTTGACGCTTCATAACCTTCTTTACTGATCAATGAAATTTTTACATCTTTTTCAAGAAGGTAATGTTTGATTAGATTTATTTCTTCATCCCTAATTATAGCAGGCTTACCAAGATAATGCACAAAATTTAAAATCCCATCTGTTTGAAGAACCCTCACTTTTTCAGTCAAATCAATATGAACAAAAATGTAAGATTTAAATAAAGGTTCTTCTATTATCTTCTTTCGATCGGTCCATTGCTTTTCTATCTTTTGCAAAGGACACCATGACTCAATATTTTTCTTAATTAAGCTAGCATCAATCTTTTTCTCCCACCTTGGCTTGGTATATAAGGCATACCATTTCTTATCCTCTTCCATGGTTCAATCGTTCAAAGCAAAAAAAAGCAACTTTATTTTAAGACTGTTTGAGGTTGTTGATGAATCATATCCGACACCATATTAACAGTCTCCTCTAAATGCATGTCAGATTTAATAGATTTCAACCACGACAAATATCTTTCTCCCTTTGGCTTATCTGGGTTATTATAAAATTTATCGTGATCAACTGCCATTGCTTCCACACTCATATCTTTTTCTAATTTCAGGAGTGCATTATTTTGGTTGACAGTGGTTCTAATCTGCTTCTGCATATCCTTATATTTTTCAATATTCAGATTGATGGGCAACTCCGTATTCTTTGATAACCAAAGCAAATTGCTTCTTAACAAATTCAGCGATTTATTCTCAGCAATCTTTGCATTTTCTTTTTTAATCGAAGCACTAAAATCTGCGTTATGCCAGGTTTCATAGGGCACTTTTGAAATCTCATCCCATGGCAAAGCAGAAGCATTATCCTTTTCTCTTAATTTATAATACTCTAATGCATCTGGGAGAATCACATCTGGTGTTACTCCTTTTAATTGAACCGAACCGCCATTAATGCGATAGTACTTTTGGAAGGTCAATTTCACAGCTCCGTATTCAGTTCTACCACTAGAAAAATCAATAGGTTTACCAAATGGAATTGTTTTCTGAACAGTGCCCTTTCCATAAGTTGAGGTACTGCCTATAATGATACCACGTTTGTAATCCTGAATTGCTGCAGCAAATATTTCACTAGCAGAGGCACTAAACTCATTTACCATTACAGCTAATGGTCCATCATAAATAGCACCAGCGTGTTTGTCATTGATGGCACTTGATTTTCCGTCTTTATCACGAACCTGCACAACAGGACCTTGATCTATGAACAAACCCACCATTTGTACTACTTCGTATAAAGATCCGCCGCCATTGGTACGAATATCCAATACAACACCTTTTACATTTTCTTTTTTTAATTTTTCTAATTCTTTAGCAACATCATCAGAACAACGACTACCTGATTCCCGCTCAAAATCAGCATAGAATTCTGGCAGATAGATATATCCAATTTTATCATTCCCATTTTGAATGACGGCACTTCTAACTAGTCCTTCATCCAAAGAAACTTCTTCCCTAATCATAGTTACTACCTTAATAGTACCGTCTAGTTTTTTTAATGTAAGACGAACCTCACTTCCTTTGTTACCACGTATAAGTTTTACTGCATCTGTTGTAGTATACCCTGTAACATCAACTGGTTCCTCTTTACCCTGCGCTACTTTTAAAATAATATCATTGGCTGCGATTTCGCCCGACTTCCAAGCTGCACCACCCGGTTGCACACTTGCAATTTTTACTTCTCCATTTTCAGTTTCCGTTAACTGAGCTCCAATACCATAAAACCTTCTGCTCATTTCTTCGTCAAACGCTCTTTTCTCGACTGGAGGAAAATAATCGGTATGTGGGTCCATTAAATTGGTGATCACATTTAAGTAAGCATTAAATCGTTCGTCTTCATTGAAAGTACTTTTCAATCGATCATATCTTTTATCCATGATCTTCAAAACTTTCATTCTTGCTTCACGTTCTAAAGTGGAATCTGCTTTAACTACAAAGTCTTTGATGCTTTTATTTTTTTCACGTAAATCCTGGAATTCCACAAATTTTTCTAAAGAATAAAATTTCAATTCTTTTCTAAAGCGATCTTTTCTTTCTGCATCATTCACTGCAAAAGATAATTTATCACCTTCTGTAAAAAAAGTTTCGTCTTTATTGAAATCGAAAGGTTGAGATAAAATTTCTTTGTACATCAAAATTGTTTCCGGCAACCTTTTATCATAAATAGCACTTACAGCTGGCGCAAATGCAATAGGCGATCCATGAATTTCATCATCAAGGGTTGTTTCATACTTTTTTAAACCGTCAATATCCGCTTGCGTAAAAAGTATTTTATCTCCATCCAATTCATTCAGATACTTCTTAAATACCTCTTTTGAAAATGCATCATTAATTGCTTTAGGGCTATAATGGCCTTCTTCCAATAATGATCCAATGGCATTCAATAAACGTTGTTTAGTGGTGATATTAATAGTCTCATTGCCTGAATCGATTACTTTGAAAGCAAAGAACAATGCGCCAAATAGAACAATGGCGGTTAGAACTAACCCTTTTTTACTCTTCATAAATTGCTTGAATTTTTGCATGACAGTACCAAAAATAGCTGAAAAACCCTTTTGCCCCTTACCTTTTATCTCAATTAACAAAGGATTTTGGAAAGAGTTTTGAAAAAGATTCAAAATTCAGTATTGCGAAATGACTAATTACCCTATTTTTGCAATCCTTTAGAAAATTAGTTTTTTCCAAAAGTGTTGAAAACGGAGGGCATAGCTCAGTAGGTTAGAGCGACAGTTTGTGGCACTGTAGGTCGTGGGTTCGAGACCCATTGTTCTCCCAACCAAAACCCTATAAGCTTTCTTATAGGGTTTTTAATTTATCATACATGAAGATTACGCTCATACTAATTCCACTAATTTCCGCTTTTATCGGATGGTTTACCAATTGGATCGCCATCAAAATGCTTTTTCATCCAAAAGTTCCAGTTAAAATACTGGGAATTACATTTCATGGTATTTTCCCTAAAAGGCAAAAACAATTTGCAGAAAAATTGGGAAAGTTAGTTAGCCAGGAGCTCTTATCCTTTTCAGACATAGAAAAAAAGATCTCGAATCCAGACAACATAGAAAAGCTGATGCCTTTTGTGGAAACACATATTGACCATTTCCTTAGGGTAAAATTAGCAGAAGAGATGCCGATGATAGGCATGTTTATTGGTGATAAAACAATCAATCAGATGAAAGCAATCTTCATCAAGGAATTACAATCACTTTTCCCTTCGATGATGGAAAACTATATGGGGCAACTCGAAAAAGACCTGGATCTGGAAAAAATTGTAATTAATAAAGTCAGTGGTTTCTCATCCGATAAATTGGAAGAAATACTACAGGCTATCATGTCAAAAGAATTCCGTTTTGTAGAAATTATTGGTGGCGTATTAGGATTTATTATCGGACTTTTACAGGTTTTTATAACAATTTTGAGCTAGTCACCGATTATTTTATGGCTTCAGCCCTAAGTTTTAAAACTTTATCCATTTAAAATTGTCTTATTACCGCTTGTGTAAACAATAATACTATCGCTTCCATCTAAACGACCTTTACTTCTAGAAATACCTACAATTATATATGAGAAAATTATTATTCGCTATTATTTTATTTAGTTTCAGTATTAACATAAATGCACAAATGCCCCCGGGCATGATGGGTGGAGCTCGTGGAGGCGGACAAGCCATGAATGTGGGTCATTTTTACGGAAAAATCGTGGATAGTAAGACCAATAAAGCTTTAGAAGGAGTAACTATTCAATTAACTGGCAATAAGTTTGATACAGTTACTAAGAAAATGAAAGAAGTGATTCTTTCTACACAAATCACAAAATCAAATGGCGAATTCAGTATTGAAGGACTCTCAGTGATGGGGAGATTTAATTTGAAATTGTCGTCTATTGGATATAAAAGCGTGATTAGTCCAATTACGTTCGGACTTAAAATGCCACAGGGTGGTGGAGCTCCTACGGCTGCAAATTTGCAACAAATGTTAGCACAGGCTGATAAGGATCTTGGAAATATTAAATTAGAACAAAACGCAACAGATCTGGGAAATGTAACTGTAACTTCTTCGGCCAGACCAGAATTCGAAATGGGAATTGACAGGAAAGTATTTAATGTTGACAAAAATATTATGGCTTCTGGGCAGACTGCCACAGAAATCATGAAAAATATTCCATCCTTGAATGTTGATATAGATGGAAATGTAACCATGCGAAATGCAACCCCAACTATATTTATTGATAATCGACCTACCACACTTACACTAGATCAAATTCCTGCAGACATCATTGACAAAGTTGAATTAATAACTAACCCATCAGCGAAATATGATGCTTCGGGTGGAAATGCTGGTATCTTAAATATTGTTTTAAAGAAAAACAAAAAAAGTGGATATAATGGAGGCATTCGAGCTGGAGTAGATTCAAGAGGTAAATTTAATGGAGGGGGGGATATTGCCCTGCGTCAGGCTAAAACAAATATTTCATTGAGTGGCAATTTGATGGAGCGTAAATCTATTTCAGAAGGAGTAGCGGACCGAAATAATCTTTTAAACCCTCCAAGTTCAATTCATCAAATTACTAATGGGACTAATTTAAATCATTTTGGCTTTATACGAGGTAGCATTGATTGGTTTGTAAGCAATAGAAGTACCATAACTTTGGGTGCTAACTATGTGAAAGGTCATTCTACCAATGAACAGGATCAAACTGTAGATTCCACTATTAAAGGATTAGCAAGTTCTTATAACTTAATCAATAGTACCAGCACTGGTATGTTCAAAAACCTGGGAACCCAATTAAGTTACAAATACAATTTTCCTAAAACTGGAAGAAATTTATCTGCAGACCTTAATTATAACTCAAGTAATAATAATAACACAAACTATATTAATACTCAAACTTATAATTTAGATAATTCTATCAAAGCGCAAGCACTGAAACAACAAACCCTAGGTGGAGGTGACCAAAAAAACTATACATTTCAAACAGATTACGAAGATCAACTTACTGATGATTCTAAATTTGAAG
>CAIJZG010000007.1 GCA_903825065.1 uncultured Bacteroidota bacterium | reverse complement strand
CGAAATACAGATCCAAAGGTGTTCGTTCTAAAACGTAAGTGGGCAATCTCTCTTAAAAATTCAAGGCTATGTTTCTTTGGTTGCAAAGGATATTTTTCTGCATCACTATCGCCTAAAATGTCTAAGCTGATCGCTTTGATCTCTACTTTTTGGCCTTTACCTAAAGACTCAATCAATTCACCAGTTACTTTTAAAGATGCTCCTGTAGTAATTCTTTTGATAGTTGCATCATTTATTAATCCTAATGCTACAACTACTTGTATATTATTATTAGTACTACCATCATTCAACGCAATAAACTGGTTGTTGCGAAAGCTTCGCACCCATCCCATCACTATTATTTCCTGTCCTGCTGGCTCTGATTGTAAGAGCGCTTTGATTTTTGTTCTTTTGTTAAACATTATTAATTGTTTCTATTTCAATACTTGTTAGGGTGGATGTTTAAGTTACATCCCAATTGTTATGGCTGCAAAGATAACCAAACAACCCGCAGCAAAGGCTTTAATGCCATGAACTTCGTTAAAAAGCACAAAAAATTCGTTTTTTCAGAAAATCTGACTTAACATTGCAATGGAAACCGAACTGAACAAGACCTATTTTCTCACGATGTGTCAGTTTATCCTCTTTCCAATCAAAAAATTTCAAACAACCGATCTGAGTTTTAAATTTCCTTAGACTGGATTTATTCATTGAAAAATAAACGCCTTTTTTCTCATTAATTGAATTTATGTACGACATTCTGCAATTGAACGACATGCTTTTGCCAGAGCTGCAAGACATCGCTGAGCAGCTAGCCATCCCCGGCACAAAAAAACTGGACAAACAAGGACTCATCTACAAAATTTTGGACGGTCAGGCTGTACAAGCTAGTGCCACCAAAGAAGAACCTAAAAAGAAAGGTGCCCGCACCAGAAAACCAATTACTATTAAGACTTCAACTGCTAACGGCACTGAAGAAGCTGAAGTAATGGAAACATCTGATCCTGCAGCATCAGCTCAAACACCAGTTGAAGAAACTGCTTCAGCAAAAACTACTGGTCCTGATAGACCTGTACGTGAACCACGCGAACGTAACGATGGCCGTGCCCCTGTTGCAAAAAAGGGACCACTTCCTCGTAAACCTAGAACTGAAATTCCACCAATTACTGAATCGGTTGAAGCCCAACCCGATAAAGATATGACAGCCGATGCAGCAGCAATTTTAGCTGCTGTTGGTTCTGATCAGCAAGTTGGAGAAAACGAAACTGGTTCTACTAGCGCTGAACCCGCTCCGCAACATCGTTATCCGCAACATCGTAAAGAACCTGCTTTCAATATTGAATTTGAAGGAGTGATTCTGGGTGAAGGTGTTTTGGAAATGATGCCTGATGGTTATGGATTCCTGCGTTCTTCTGATTATAACTATTTGTCTTCTCCGGATGATGTATATGTTTCTCCATCTCAGATCAAATTATTTGGTTTAAAAACTGGTGATACCGTACACGGAGCCGTTCGCCCTCCAAAAGAAGGTGAAAAATATTTCGCTCTTTTAAAAGTGGATACGATCAATGGTAAGAGACCCGATGAAGTACGCGACCGTGTACCTTTCGATTATTTAACTCCGTTGTTCCCTTTTGAAAAATTCAATCTCTATACTACACCTAATAATTATAGCACACGTATCATGGACATATTTACGCCGATCGGTAAGGGTCAGCGTGGATTAATTGTTGCCCAGCCAAAAGTGGGTAAGACCATGTTATTGAAAGAAGTGGCAAACGCCATTGCAGCTAATCACCCGGAAGTTTACTTGATGGTGGTGCTGATCGATGAACGTCCGGAAGAGGTTACTGATATGGAACGTAGCGTTCGCGCAGAAGTAATCGCCTCTACTTTTGATGAGCCTGCAGAAAAACACGTTAAGGTTTCTGCCATCGCTCTTCAAAAAGCAAAACGTTTGGTTGAGTGCGGTCATGATGTGGTGATCTTATTAGATTCTATCACACGCTTGGCTCGTGCACACAATACTGTGGCTCCTTCTTCAGGTAAAGTTTTATCAGGTGGTGTGGAAGCAAATGCGATGCAAAAACCCAAACAATTCTTTGGTGCTGCCCGTAAAATTGAGCACGGTGGATCTCTGACTATTTTAGCAACTGCATTAATAGAAACAGGTTCTAAAATGGATGAAGTTATCTTCGAAGAATTCAAGGGTACTGGTAATATGGAACTCTTGCTGGATCGTCGTTTGGCTAACAAGCGTATTTTCCCTGCTATCGATTTAGCTGGTTCTTCTACTCGTCGCGATGATTTGTTATTAGACAAAGAGGTTTTACAACGTATGAATATTCTTCGATTATTTATTAATGATATGAATACCGAAGAAGCGATGAATGAATTATTAAAACGTATGCGTGGAACTAAGAGCAATGAAGAGTTCTTAGCTAGTATGAATAGATAATTTTTTCTACAAAAAATAAAAAAGACCTTCCGATTTGGAAGGTCTTTTTTATTATAAATATCGTCGCTTTATTTTTCTAAAAGATAGGTGTCGAATAATTTTAAGATGCGCTTGTATTCATCTGTCCAACTACTAGGTTCTACAAATCCATGATCTTCTACTGGATATGTAGCAAGCTCCCAATTATCTTTTCCGAGTTCAATTAAACGCTGACTCAATCGCACCGCATCCTGAAAGTTTACATTTAAATCTACCATGCCATGACAGATCAATAAATGATTTTTTAGTCCTGCTGCAAAATTAATCGGCGATGATTTTGCAAAAGCAATACTATCATTCACTGGTTCATTTAAAATATTAGAAGTGTATCCATGATTATAATGTGCCCAATCAGTAACTGGCCGTAAAGCAGCTCCAGCCTTAAATACATCGGGTTGTGTAAACAAAGCCATCAGTGTCATAAAACCTCCATAAGATCCGCCGTACATACCAATTCTATTTTTATCGATTCCCTTATTTTCCACCAACCATTTTACTGCATCTATTTCATCATCAAGATCCTTTCCTCCCATAAAACGATAAATGCCCGTTCTCCAATCTCTTCCATATCCGCTACTTGCACGATAATCAATATCAATAACAGTATATCCTTTATCGGCTAATAAATTATTAAACATCTGCTCACGGAAATAACTGCTCCAACCAAAATGTACATTTTGCAAATAACCAGCACCATGTACAAATACTACTGCAGCTTTATTTTCGGTACCCGGTTTGGGTTCATAAATACGCGAATAAATTTCTTTACCGTCTCTGGATGGAATGGTAAAAATTTTGGTGTCGCGCCAACTATATGCTTTGAACGAATCGCTCATTGCTTTGTTCGTTATTTGAAATGGTTGTTTTCCAGGAGCATTTTCTTGAATAAATAATTCCCATGGTTTATTGATATAAGAGTAACGATAAGCAATCCATTTTTCATCAGGTGAAAGACTAACTTCGTACAAGCCATCTTTATTAGTGATCTGTTCTTTTTTGCTACCATCTGTTTTTATTCGATACCAGTTTTGCTTTCCTGGATGCACTTCATTGGTGAGTAAATAAAAATATTGTTTGTTTTTACTCAACACTAAATTCTGCACTTCAAATTTTCCGGATGTGATTGCCTTTTTAGTTTCTGTTTTGATATCATATATATATACGTGCGAATATCCAGTTGCCTCACTCTGATAATATATTTGATTTTCGCTTATCCATCCGGTGTTTGCAGCATAAGAACTCACACCTGGTCCGCCCACCCAAGCTTCATCACGCTGACGATCGATCAAACTCAATTTTCCATTTTCAGGATTTACACGCATAATCCATCGGTCTTTATTATCCTGAGAATGAATATCAACGAAGGCTGCGGTTCCACTTTCGTTCCATATCGGTCCATTTATACTTACATTTCTTGCAGTGATTTTTTTATTTGCAAATTTCTGAGGATAATCTTTTATATAATCAGGCATATCTGTGATACCAGGAATGCTATCAACACTGATTGCATAAATGGTATCTTTTTGCTTATCGTAGATCCAGGTCTCATATTTTCCTAATGTATTTCCTACTTTTGTTCGGCCTTGTAAATCGGTGGTGTAGCCAGTTTCAGCCATATAGTCTGGAACGATGGTATTCTTAGATGCTGTAGGTGCAGTATATAATCTATAACTGATAAATCTTGCATCGGGACTGATTTGTAATGCTTGTATTTGTTTGTCTCCAACATTGATCAACTTAATAGTGTCTACATCTTTATTGGATTTAATAAATGCATCATGTGCTTCTTTTTTTTGTTTGCGTTCGCGTAAGATTT
>CAIJZG010000006.1 GCA_903825065.1 uncultured Bacteroidota bacterium | reverse complement strand
TCCAAATATCTTGCATGGAGTGACAGTTTTAAAATCTCAAGCTTCTCAGTTTGAAATCAGTTCTATTGGACTTGAAGTCAAAACTATTACCAAACCTTTTACCGCTATCCCCTATTATGCTTGGGCAAATCGAGGAAAGGGAGAAATGACAGTTTGGATTCCAGAAAAAATAACGGCTACAGATATCATTTCTAAATAACAAACGACAATAACGAAAGCAAAACCAAATGATCAATTTAAAAAAACTAGAAGTATGGTTCATCACAGGAAGCCAGGATTTATATGGTGATGAAACATTGCAAAAAGTTGCAGAGAACTCAAAAACTATTGCTACTTATTTAAATGAAGTAGATCAAATACCAGTGACAGTTGTTTATAAACCAACTGTAAAATCGGCTGAAGAAATATTTGCTGTCATGCAAGAAGCTAATGTTTCTGAAAACTGTATTGGTGTAATTACCTGGATGCATACATTCTCCCCTGCAAAAATGTGGATCAATGGATTAAAGATTTTACATAAACCATTATTACATTTTCATACGCAATTCAATAGAGACATTCCTTGGTCGACCATTGATATGAACTTCATGAACTTGAATCAAAGTGCTCATGGCGATAGAGAATTTGGATTTATCATGACGAGGATGCGGATGAATAGAAAAGTGGTAGTGGGTCATTGGCAGGATAACGAATCGCTTTCAAAAATAAATAGCTGGATGCGCGCAGCTGCAGGCTGGCACGATTGGCAAGGGGCAAAATTTGTTCGCTTTGGCGACAACATGAGGTTTGTTGCTGTTACAGAAGGAGACAAAGTAGAAGCTGAATTGAAATTTGGATACACTGTAAATACTTACGGAGTTGGAGATTTAGTGGAAGTAATTAATAAGGTTAGTGATAAAGAAATCGATGAACTGATTGCAGTATATGAAGAGGAATACACATTAGTTGATTCATTACAAATTGGTGGTTCCCAACATCAATCGCTCAGAGAAGCTGCCCGAATTGAAATAGGTATTGAGTCATTCTTAGAAAAAGGAAATTTCAAAGGATTCACAACCACTTTTGAAGACTTACATGGTTTAATGCAGCTACCTGGCATTGCAGCACAAAGATTAATGACTAAGGGTTATGGCTTTGCTGGTGAAGGCGATTGGAAAACCGCAGCACTGGTTCGAGCCATGAAAGTCATGGCCAGTGGATTAAAAGGGGGCACTTCATTTATGGAAGATTATACCTACCACTTTAATCCAGATAACAGAATGGTTTTGGGTGCACATATGTTAGAAATATGCGAATCAATTGCAGATGCTAAACCAAATTGTGAAATTCATCCTTTAGGTATTGGCGGCAAAGCGGATCCTGTTAGATTAGTTTTTAATTCTGGTCCCGGACCTGCAATCAATGCTTCCATTGTAGACATGGGAAATAGATTTAGATTATTAGTAAATGAAGTAATGGCAGTGAGTTCATTTAATCCATTACCTAAACTTCCTGTTGCTCGGGTCTTATGGAAACCCTATCCAAACATGCATACAGGTTGTGCAGCATGGATTCTTGCGGGAGGCGCGCACCATACCTGTTATAGCCAGGGCTTAAATGCAGACCATATGGAGGACTTCGCAGAAATCGCTGGAATTGAATATCTTTTAATCGGAAAGGAAACAAAGATTAATCATTTTAAAAACGAATTACGCTGGAACGAAATAGCTTATAAATAATTTAATTACCTACTAATATTCAAAATTAAACGATGAACAAAAACCTTGCCTTTGCAGATTATCTGGTATTCATTATTTACTTCATAATCGTAGCCGGTTACGGTTACAGCATCTACCGAAAACGGAAAAAAAACGAGCATGATGCAAAAGCCTATTTCCTTGCTGAAGGAACACTTACCTGGTGGGCAATTGGAGCTTCACTAATCGCATCAAACATTTCTGCTGAACAATTTATAGGAATGAGTGGTGAAGGGTTTTTCTTAGGCATCGCAGTGGCAGCTTATGAGTGGCTTGCTGC
>CAIJZG010000005.1 GCA_903825065.1 uncultured Bacteroidota bacterium | reverse complement strand
AGCAAAGAGTTATAGGAGGTAGATATTATTTCTTCCGCAAATTTATTGGTTCGTCGGTCGGCATACAATCTTGAAAAAAAGGAGGCGGTATACCAGGATACGATGGTTAATAATAGCAGTAAGTATAAATAGGGTTTGGATGGTTCCAGATCCTGCAATCCTACAAAAGGCACGCCGATAAAAACAACAGTGGCAATAATCAGCAGGTCGGCCAAATATTTACTTTGTTGATATCTAATATAGGATTTGTTGACTTTCAAATACTTACCTATTACATGAATGAAATGAAAAGGGTGGTAAAAATAGCACAATCTGCATAAAGCCTATAAATTTCATTTAAAGCTGATACTAACTATTTGCTTTTCAACAAACAATTTGCATAGGCCACCAAGCCTTCTTCCCTTCCCACAAATCCGAGTTTTTCGGTAGTGGTTGCTTTAATAGATACGTCTCTGATAGTAACACCCAATATGCCTGCAATAGTTTCTTGCATTAAGCCAACATAGGGTTTAATTTTAGGAGCTTCCAAGCAAAGTGTAGCATCTACATTTATTACCTGATAGCCTTCTTTAGCAATCAATTCCACTGTGCGTTTTAACAGGATTTTGCTATCGATATTTTTGAATTCGGCATTGGTATCCGGAAAATGAAATCCGATATCGCCCAGAGCCAGGGCTCCTAACATGGAATCGCAGATAGCGTGTAATAAAACATCTGCATCACTATGTCCTAATGCCCCCTTATGATGTGGAATTTTCACCCCCCCGATCCAAAGATCGCGTCCTTCTACTAGTTGATGAAAATCTGTTCCCTGGCCTATTCTGTAGCTCATGTATTTATTTTTTTTCTAAAAGCGCCCCTCCTGTTCGCTTGCGAGATATATTTTTCTAAAAGCACCCCTCCTGTTCGCTTGCGAATAGGAGGGGCAGCCGATGCCGTTACTACGGCATATGGCGGGGTGGTTTCTACTTTCGCAAATCTTGAATTTTAAGAACTCAGGTTGGGTGATAGTCTAAAAGAGCAACCACCCCGGCTGTTCTCTCTGTCGCTCCAGCCACCCCTCCTATCAGCAAGAGGCAGTAGGGGTACTCCTACTTTCGTTTTAAACGCAAGGCGTTAAAACCTCACTCCTCACTCCTCACTCCTCACTCCTCACTCCTCACTCCTCACTCTTCCTCTTCTTTTTAGTCTATTTCTCATTATCCCCCAAATGAAATATAATTCCAAATCTCACGGTATTTGATAATGGATTTCTGGTAACTCCGGTTCCTGATGGTACCAGATAGGATAAATTGATTCCCAGGGAGCTCATATTAAATCCAGCACCAACAGAAAAATATTTACGGTTACCACGGGTTTTATCTTCATAAAAATAGCCGCTGCGGAAAAAGAACTGATCGTTATACGCATATTCTATCCCCAGACTAGCTTGAAAACTAGTGAGTAAAGGTGTTCCATCATGAAATGATTTTAACCAGCTCGACACTACTCCTGTATTTCTATATGCAGATAAAGAAGCCGAATCAGCTGAGTAATTACCCGTTGCTTTCGGAACAATGGGAACCATTAATTTATTTAGATCTAAACCGAAACTAATTTTATTACTCTCATTAATAGCATGCACATAAGCTGCACCCAATCCTAAATTGGCAGGGATAAAATCTTTGTTATTAGCATCATTGGTATATCCAATTTTAGAACCCAGGTTTGATAAAACCACACCCCAGTTAAAGCCGCTGCTATTCTCATCTTGCACACCATTATAAAATAACGAAACGTCGGCCGCTACTGAGTTTCCGGCTTTGTATACTACGCCGGTTCCTACATCTCCTGTTACCAGTCTACTATTGATATAACGCAAAGCGCCACCAATACTTAAGTTATTATTCAATTTACGGGTATAGCCAAAATCGATACAGAATTCACTGGGCTTTACCGAGTTCAATAAGTTGCCTGAATTATCTGTTAATTGAATATTTCCTAAACTAAAAAAGCGCATGGAAGAAGAAATAGCTGATTCTTCATCCAGCTTATAATACATAGCCATACTAGCCAGATAGACGTCTGTTAATCCGAGGTCTTTTAACCAGGGTGTATAGTTCAATGCTACACTTGCCTGCTTCTTGGTAAATGGAATTTTAGCCAGGTTCCAGAAACCCGAATTAGCATCTGGCAGGGTAGCAATTGCCACATCTCCCATTCCACCGGAACGAGCATCGGGTGAAATACGCAAAAAGGGTACCGCAGTACTTACAATATTCAAGGAGTCCGACTGCGCTTGCATGCTGGTACTTATTGTTACAAAAACAATGGCAACCAATAACTTTCGGTATAAGGATAATAGCATAAATGAATGATTTTTACAATCCGGTTACTTAATCAAACGAAAAAAAGTTAAAAAAAGTGTAGAGCTGGAATCATTCGGGGGTTTTAGAAAACGATTAATTGTTTAGCCTCTTGGTAGAAGCTATTATGCAAACTTACTTTAATATGGTAAATATAAGTAGCTTTTTTGAGTTTTCTGCCAGAATCGTCCCTACCATCCCAATCGATCTGCATATTTCTGGTACCTCCGGTATTTACCGTACTATTAATTTGTTTGAGCAATTGTCCGGTAAGAGAATAAATACCAATCTCCACACCAAGATCCGTATTTGGCTGATTATGTTCGAATGAAAAATGGGTACTGGATGTAAGGGGATTAGGAAAATTCATCAGCTTGGTAACTACCAATTTTTCTTGTTTAGCTACCACAAAATTCAGCACCACTTCACTGGAATTATTGGTTACATCCCAGGCCTTGATTTTTATTTGATGCACTCCCGGCGTCATCGTAGGTAAAGGGAAATTCACCGTTCCTTGTTGATAGCTATCCAATGCCGCAGTATAAAAATTATTGAGCACCAATACATTTCTTTCATTGCCATCGATGACCGCGGTTATATCATGCCCTATTGCAGCACCCGAAGTACTGATGCCGGAGCTATCGTATAAATGTAGCAGCAGTAAGGGGTTTTCGTTGGTGAGTCCGCCGTCTTTAAAATTTTCATCATTCAAATAGGCTTTGATGATGGGTCCGCTGGTGTCTTT
>CAIJZG010000004.1 GCA_903825065.1 uncultured Bacteroidota bacterium | reverse complement strand
TTGTAAGCTATACCATGAAATGGTTGATTAAAATTCAAGAGAAAAGTTTTTTCATCTTAGAATTACCCATTTATCGTGCACCAAGATGGGCCAATGTAGGAGTTACCATGGTTGAAAAAGCTAAAATCTTTGTGGTAGATGCCGGAAAAATTATTCTACTCATTAGTATGCTATTATGGTTTTTAAGTTCTTACGGACCAGGAAATAGAATAGAAAAAGTAGAAGCAAAATATGCTGTCTTAATAAAACAGCATCCAATAGAAAAGCAACAACTTACCAAACAACTTTCTTCGGAGAAATTACAAAATTCTTATGCAGGCATTTTAGGAAAAGCAATTGAACCTGCAATTCGACCATTAGGTTATGATTGGAAAATTGGTATCGCCATTATCACTTCTTTTGCCGCAAGAGAAGTCTTTGTAGGTACCATGGCAACCTTATACAGTGTAGAAATGAATGATGACAGTTCCTTACAACAGAAATTGATGGCTGCAAAACACGAAGATGGAACTAAAGTATACACGTTGCCAGCAGCATTTTCTTTGATGATTTTTTATGTTTTGGCCATGCAATGTATGAGTACATTGGCTGTAGTAAAAAGAGAAACAAGATCCTGGAAGTGGCCAGTCTTTCAATTCTTTTACATGACGGGACTCGCTTATCTGATGAGTTTATTAGTGTATCAGGTATTTAAATAAAAAAGCCCCTGAAAATTCAGAGGCCTCTATATACTTTACAAATATTATCCTTCCCAAGCTGCCAAAATCTCTTCTGTATGATTTTTGGTATCGGGCTTTGCAATAATTTTTACAATCTTTCCAGTTTCATCAATTAGAAAAGTAGTACGAGTTGTTCCCATATAGGTACGTCCCATAAACTTTTTCTCTCCCCACAAATTGTATTTATCAACAATTTTTTTATCCTCATCAGAAACCAAAGGAAAAGGAAGTTCGAATTTTTCTTCAAACTTTTTGTGGCTAGCTACACTATCTGTACTCACACCAACCACTTGATATCCTTTCTTAATTAATAAAGCATAATTATCCTTCAAGTTACAAGCCTGTGCCGTGCATCCTGGAGTATCATCTTTTGGATAAAAATATAATATGACTTTTTTTCCTTTAAAATCTGTCAACGAAATCGTCTTGCCATTTTGGTCAACCGCTTTGAAAATCGGTGCTTTACTTCCCTCTTTTAATACTGCCATTTTATTTTATTTAGTGTACAATCTATATATATTAACCGTTTAAACCATTTTTTGTTCCAAAAGAGTGCCATCTTCCGAAAAAATTAATCCCATTTTCGCGAGTGGGCCTTACATTTGCACAATTTATTTTTTTGCAATTATGCCTAAAGACAATTCCTTACACTCCGTTTTAATTATTGGTTCGGGACCTATTATTATAGGCCAAGCCTGTGAGTTTGATTATGCAGGCACCCAAGCTGCCCGAAGCCTGCGTGAAGAAGGGATCAAAGTGATCCTTATTAACAGTAACCCTGCCACCATTATGACCGATCCTATGATGGCCGACAAGGTTTATCTGCTCCCTTTGACGGTTGAAAGTATCGAAAAAATATTAGATGAGAACCAGATTGATGCGGTTTTGCCAACAATGGGTGGCCAAACAGCCCTGAATCTTTGTAAAGAAGCCGATGAATTAGGCGTGTGGAGTAAGTACGGTGTTCGCTTAATTGGGGTAGATATTGCCGCAATTGATACGGCTGAAGACCGGGAAAAATTTCGCCAGCTGATGGTTAAAATCGGAATGGCTGTGGCACCAAGTAGGGTTGCCAATAGTTTTTTAGAGGGGAAGGAATTTGCACAAGAGATTGGTTTCCCGTTAGTTATACGTCCATCCTTTACCCTTGGTGGTACCGGCGGGGGCTTTGTACATACTAAAGACGATTTAGATGCTGCTCTCGATAAAGGATTAAAGGCTTCCCCAATTCATGAAGTATTAGTAGAGAAAGCAGTGCTAGGCTGGAAGGAGTACGAATTAGAATTATTGCGCGATTGTAACGATAATGTAGTTATTATTTGTACGGTAGAAAATTTAGACCCAATGGGGGTTCATACAGGAGATTCCATCACGGTTGCTCCTGCTATGACCTTAAGCGATACCGCTTTTCAGGAAATGCGAAACAAGGCTATCTTAATGATGCGTTCTATCGGAAACTTTACTGGTGGATGTAACGTTCAGTTTGCTCAGAATCCTGAAAATGAAGAATTAATCGCGGTGGAAATTAACCCTCGTGTGAGTCGTTCTTCCGCCTTAGCATCAAAAGCAACAGGTTACCCAATTGCGAAAATTGCAGCTAAACTGGCAATCGGATATTCTTTAGACGAATTAAAGAATCAGATCACAAAAACTACTTCCGCCTATTTCGAACCCGCTTTAGATTATGTAATTGTAAAAGTACCTCGTTGGAACTTCGATAAATTCAAAGGGGCAAATGATACTTTAGGATTACAAATGAAGAGTGTGGGCGAAGTGATGGCTATTGGCAGAAGCTTTACGGAAGCTATCCAGAAAGCATGTCAGAGCTTGGAAAACGAAGCAATCGGCTTAGGCTATTATGGCAAAAGTTTAATGAAAAGCGAAGAGATTGTAGAATATATCAAGACGCCAAAATGGGATCGCATTTTTCGTATCAAAGATGCACTGATGCAGGGTTCTACC
This sequence comes from uncultured Bacteroidota bacterium, assembly GCA_903825065.1. Lineage (GTDB taxonomy): Bacteria > Bacteroidota > Bacteroidia > Chitinophagales > Chitinophagaceae > Sediminibacterium. The sequence continues at coordinate 8,967 of CAIJZG010000004.1, read as the reverse complement.
GTTAAATCGATTGCACAGGCAACTGGAATAGACCGTTGGTTTTTATATCAGATTCAGCAAATTTGCAATATCGAAAAAGAAATTGCTCATTATAGTATCGACAATATCCCTGCGGCACTTTTAAAAGAAGCTAAGAAGAATGGTTTTAGCGATTTGCAAATTGTACGAATCATGAACAATACCTGCACGGAAGATGAAGTGTACGCAAAAAGAAAATCTCTGGGTATTACCCGTATTTATAAAATGGTAGATACTTGTAGCGCCGAATTTGAGGCTAAAACTCCTTATTTCTATAGCAGTTTTGAAGGATAAGCTAATAATTTAAATATTTCATGGAAAGGCCGCTTGTTAAAGGCGGCCTTTGTATTTACTTTGCATAGCTAGCATCCTTTTTGCTTATATAAGAATACATGGAGCATAAACATTCGGAACAAATTTTTCAAACCAGTAATCCCTCTCGTTGGCAAAGATTTAAATGGGGGGGTCGATTATTGCTTTTTGTCTTGATTTTGATAGTAGCTATTATTACTATCGCTATCAAAACTATGTTTCTACCCAACCTTCCAATGATGCAGGGTCAGGTAATGAAAGAAGTTTTACAAGCTGAAAAACCAAGTAGTCCTTTAGCAAAAAAATATCAGGGCTTCCGGAAATTTATAGATAATAGATGGGCAAAGGGTAAAGGTTGCGGTCAGGCTGATAGTGTTTTAGATCTTTCTAATTCTGCCTATTTTAGTGATAGTCTGGGCATACGTTCTGCCTTCTATGTTGCCTGGGATGCGCAATCTTACTTTTCACTCAAAAGAAATATCTCTAAGCTAAATCTAGTAATGCCAGAGTGGTTTTTTCTGGATCCGAAAGGAGATTCTGTTTATACCAATATCGATAAAAGAGGTTTTGATGTGATAAAAGCATCGGGTGTTCGCGTAATGCCCATGATGACAAATAATGTCAAATCTGTTTTTAGAGGGGATGTGGTACATCGCATCATTAACGATCCAGTTAAGAAAAAAAAATTAATCAACGATTTAGTTAAACTCATCAAACAAAACGGTTTTGTAGGTATCAATATTGATTTCGAAGAACTGATTGAAACCAAAAATGAAGTGCTTACTAAATTTCAAAAAGAATTATATACTAGGTTTCAGAAAGAAGGCCTTTTAGTTTCTCAAGATGTGATGCCTTTTAATGAAGACTATGATTATCAATCATTAGGTAAGTATAACGATTATCTTTTCTTGATGGCTTATGATGAACATTCCGGTGATACTAAACCGGGACCCATTAGTAGTCAGAAATGGATTGAAGCAGCAGTAGATCAATTATCAAAAAAAGTGCCCCCAAAAAAGATTGTGCTATGTTTAGCTGCTTATGGTTATGATTGGATAAAAGGCGGACAAGGAACTGATGTTACTTATCAGCAAGCTTTAACTATTGCTAGAGAGAGTGATGGAAAAGTAGATTACAATAACGATACCTATAATTTAAATTATCAGTATTTTGATGATAATGAGAAACAGCATGAAGTACATTTTACTGATGCCGCAACTAATTTTAATACACTTCGATTTGCTACTGAATATCCTTTAGCTGGAACTGCGCTTTGGAGATTAGGAAGCGAAGATAGCCGTCTATGGGATTTCTATAATCAACCCATGAGTCGTAAAGCCTTAGCAAAATTCAACTTCGCAGAATTTAATCGAGTAGAAGCTACAGACGATGTAGACTTTATGGGAGATGGTGAAATATTGGATGTTTTATCAACTCCTAAAGAAGGATATATCACACCGGAAATTGATTCTGCTTTGATGTTAATTAGTGAAGAAAGATACGATTCACTTCCCAGTAGTTTCGTAGTGAAACAAATGGGACGAGGGGATCCAAATAAGAAACAACTGGTACTTACTTTTGATGATGGACCTGATCCGGTTTATACAAGTCAGATTCTAGATATTCTTGCAAAGTATCATGTTCCTGCAAGTTTCTTTGTAGTGGGTATTGAAGCTGAAAATAATATCCCTTTAATCAAAAGAATATATAATGAGGGTCATGAACTAGGTAACCACACTTTTACCCATCCCAATATGGCTAAAGTAAGTAAGCAAAGGGCATTACTAGAAATGGATGCAACCCGCTTATTGTTGGAATGTATTACTGGCCATAGTACCATTATGTTTCGTGCTCCTTATAACGCCGATGCACAACCCGAAAAAATGGAAGAGCTAGTGCCTGTAGCATTGAGTAGAACCAGAAATTATTTAACTATTGGGGAAAATATTGACCCTGAAGACTGGGAAGCTAGTGAAGTGCCTCATTTCAACGCAGATACTGTTTATAACCGAGTAATGGCATTAAAAGATCGTGGAAATATTATTTTATTACACGATGCCGGAGGAGATAGAAGTGCTACTGTTGGCGCGCTCCCAAGATTGATTGAAGATTTACAAAAACAGGGTTACACTTTCACTACGGTGGCAGAATTACTCGGTAAGAAAAGAGACGACTTGATGCCGCGTGTTCCATTGGGAAGTGGTTATCGTTTATTACAGTTTAATAGTTTCATTGCTGAGTTAGCTTATTATATCGGCCAGCTTTTATTTGCACTTTTTATTCTGTTTTTAATTCTTGGTTCTATCCGTTTAATCATGATGCTTAGTCTTTCTATTTTACAAAGAAGTAAAGAGAAAAAACTAATGCAAATTCCATTTACTGGCAATCCATTGGTTTCAATAATTGTTCCTGCTTTCAATGAAGAAGTAAATGCAGTAAGCTCTCTTGAAAATTTATTAAGATGTGATTACCCGAATTTTAATATTGTTTTTGTAGATGATGGAAGTAAGGATAGTACTTATGAAAAAGTAAGTACCGCATTTGCAAACCATCCAAAAATTAAAGTCTTTACCAAACCCAATGGTGGAAAAGCATCTGCCCTCAATTATGGAATTGGGCATACTAATGCCGACTATGTAGTATGCATTGATGCTGATACCAAATTATTGACTGATGCTGTTAGTAAAATGATGCAACATTTTAGTCGCGAAAATGTAGGTGCTGTTGCAGGCAATGTGAAAGTTGGTAATGAAGTAAATATTATTACTCGCTGGCAGAGTATCGAATACATTTCAAGTCAGAATGTTGATCGGAAAGCATTTGCTTATTTAAATGCTATTACAGTAGTACCTGGAGCGATTGGCGCTTTCAGAAAAGAAGCACTAGAAGCAGCAGGCGGGTTTAGTACCGATACCCTAGCCGAAGATTGTGATTTAACCATCAGGATACTAAGATGCGGTTATCAGATTGATAATGAGAATGCGGCTATCGCAATGACAGAAGCACCTGAAACTATCAAACAGTTCATGAAACAACGTTTCCGCTGGACCTTTGGAGTGATGCAGACTTTCTGGAAAAATAGAGATGCTCTTTTCAATCCTCAATTCAAAGCTTTAGGATGGTTAGCATTACCAGATATCTTATTGTTTAAATATATCATTCCATTGTTTGCCCCATTAGCCGACTTTATGATGTTAATGGGATTATTCACAGGGAATGCTAAGAAATTGGGATTTTACTACTTGATTTTCATGATTGTAGACGCTGCCATAGCTTCATTGGCTTTCCTATTCGAAAAAGAACCTCTTTGGAAGCTATTATGGTTGCTACCTCAAAGGCTTGTGTATCGATGGTTAATGCTGGTGGTACTGTTCAGATCTTATAGAAGGGCTATTAAAGGTGAACTTCAGTCTTGGGGAGTACTCAAAAGAACCGGTAATGTAAAAGACGTAAAAGAAGTTCCTAAAACTTAATAAAAACTAAGAAGGGCAGTATTACACAATACTGCCCTTCTTTTCTTTACTTTGCAAAGTATTCAATAAAAGATCAAGGGATGAAATTATCAGAAATTCAAGTTCAGAACGAGAAAGAAACCCGCGGAGGTTTTGGAGAAGGTATCCACGAAATAGGTAAAGAAAACGAAAACGTGGTTGTATTAACAGCAGACCTTGCAGGTTCTTTAAAATTAGGTCCGTTTATAAAAGATTTTCCGAATCGTTTTGTACAAGTAGGAATTGCAGAAGCAAATATGATCGGAATCGCTGCAGGTTTAACTATTGGCGGCAAAATTCCTTATACCACTACTTTTGCCAATTTTAGTACTGGCAGAGTGTACGATCAGATTCGCCAAAGTGTAGCATATAGTAATAAGAATGTTAAAATCTGTGCTTCACATGCTGGATTAACTTTGGGTGAAGATGGTGCCACACACCAGATTTTAGAAGATATCGGATTGATGAAAATGTTACCTGGAATGACGGTAATTGTTCCATGCGATTTTAATCAAACAAAAGCCGCTACAAAAGCAATCGCATCTTACGAAGGCCCTGTTTACTTACGCTTTGGCCGCCCTAAATGGCCAAACTTTACTGCTGTGGATGGTTCTGATTTTGTGATAGGCAAAGCACAGAAATTAAGTGATGGTTCAGACGTATCTATTTTTGCTTGCGGACATATGGTTTGGAAAGCTATAGAAGCTGGAAGAATTTTAGAAGAAAAAGGAATTAGTGTAGAAGTCATTAATATCCATACTATCAAGCCTTTGGATACAGAAGCGGTTTTAGCCTCAATCAATAAAACAAAATGTGCTGTTACAGTTGAAGAGCATAATGTAATTGGCGGATTAGGTGATTCTATTGCACAAGTTGCTGCAAAACATTGCCCTATTCCAATTGAATATATCGGCACCAATGATACTTTTGGAGAAAGTGGAAAGCCCACTGAGTTACTTACCAAGTATGGTTTAGACACTCCCTTTATTGTTACCGCAGTTGAGAAAGTAATTGCCAGAAAATAATGTGTTTCTTTTTATAAAAAAACCGCGGCAATAGTCGCGGTTTTTTTATGCGTTTACCTGATCTTTTTGTTTTAGCATTTTATTTGCAATTGGTAGCATAGTAATTGAATGTAGTAAGATAGAACCAAAAAGTTTTTTATGAAAAACAGCACGACACAAAAAGCAGTTTTGATGGGGATCAGCCTAATACTGTTCTCTGCATCTTATTCATTTGCACAAAGAGGTTGGGGTAATGAACATGAAAGGAATAACCGTAATAATGGGAGAAATGAATACCACGAGAGAAATGAACACGAAGAAAGAAACGAATTTCGTGGTAGAGAAGAACATCATATATCTCATGAATATATAGCTCCAAGAGAAAACTATTATGAAAGACCAAGAACATCTGTAAATATTGGGATTGGTAATAGTTATGGATATTCTGGAGGCGGCGCTTATTATAGTCCTTATGCTTCTCATTATATTTCTCCAAGGTTTACACTTGGCTTCCGTTTCAATTTATTGCCAATGGGATATATGTCTATGAACTTTGGGGGAAACCCTTACTACTATTATAATGGTGCATTCATGCGTCCTTATAATAATTACTATCAAATTGTGGAAGCTCCTATAGGCGCAGAAGTTCCTTCCCTACCAATCGATGCGAGACCAATTGTAATTAATGATATCAAATACTATGAGATCAATGGAAACTTTTTCAAAAAAGTTTACCGCTCTAATGGAGAAACATGGTATCGTGTAGTTGGAAAAAATGGAAGGCTGGAAACAGATCAGTATAATGATGAAAGATAAAAGATTTAAGTGCTAAGCGCTTAAATCTAAAACACCCCTCCTGTTCGCTTGCGAATAGGAAGGGTGTTATAATTTAAATAATAAATTTAGAAGAATAACAAACTAATCCCAATGGCCGCAATCACCGAAATCAAATCCACTAATAACATAGCCGATAAAGTGTAACGTGTATTTTTTACTTTGATACTTCCAAAATAAACCGCTATCACATAAAATGTAGTTTCAGCAGCACATTGAAAAATACAAGCCAATCTTCCAGTAAGTGAATCAACACCATATGTTCGCATTGAATCAATCATAAATCCTCTGGAACCCGCAGCATTGAAGGGTCTTAGAATGGCAATCGGCAGTGCATCAACTATTTCTTTTTTAACACCCATCAATAAAAACAATTTGCCCATATAGCCAGATACAATTTCAAACACACCGCTATTTCTGAATAATGATATAGCCACCAGCATGCCTAAAATATAAGGGAAGATTCTCTTACCCGTTGATAATCCAGAAGATGCGCCTTCTACAAATGAGCTGAAAATATCTTTTTCATTGGATGCGAAATATTTTTCTCGATAAAAAGCGTACGCTAAAATCATAAAAATAATGACGAGTAAAATCACATTCGACAAATTAGTAGTGAAATGATTTTTCCCAATAATATCCAAACGGGTGATATAGAAAAGTAAGCCCGCAATAATTCCCATAATTGCACCCAGGGATAAAATCAGTGAAGCACTTTTGAAATTGATCTTCTGTTTAACACCCACTATAATTAAAGCCGCAACAGTTCCCACAAAAGAGGTAATGATGCATGGTAGCATTACATCTGCAGGATTATGCGCATTTTGTGCGGCACGATAACCAATAATAGAAGTTGGTATTAATGTCATTCCAGCAGCATGCAAACTCATAAACATGATCTGCGAATTACTGGCTTTGTCTTTCTCGGTATTTAATTCCTGCAAACTTTCCATCGCCTTTAATCCAAATGGAGTTGCTGCCGAATCCAACCCTAAAAAGTTAGCCGCAAAATTTAAAGTCATGTATGAAATGGAAGGATGATTCTTTGGAATTTCTGGAAACACTTTTACAAAAACAGGACTCAATATTTTGGCAATTTTTTCTGACGCCCCTGAATCTATCAACAATTGTAAAATGCCGCAAAAAAAAGATAGATACGCAATTAGAGGGAGTAATAAATCAAAAATTGTATTCTTACAAGTAGGTAAAATACCATCAGTCAATTGTTTTCCAACTGCAATTTTTACCGTGCTATTATCTAAAATATACAGCGAGTCGTTTTGAGTATAGCGATGATCTTTTGCTTTTTGTAAAGTGTCTTGCAAGAAAGGAGAAACCTGATTCAGGTACATTTCTTTTTTAATTAGCGGCTCGTCTTTCTTTCCATTCACCACATAATCGATAGAATAACTAGTTCCATTAAATAATTGCGCAAGGATATACACAACAGAGACTAAGATAATGATTAACCAAAACCTACTTAATGCCATAAACGATTATTGATATGGCAATATACGAACTAATCTTTTCTAGGTTTATGCTTAAAATTAAGGCGCCAAACGCTCTAGTTTCCAGCCTTCGGGCTTAGCCGAATATCTTAATCGATCATGTAATCGAGAACTTCTGCCCTGCCAAAATTCTATGGCTATCGGTTTTACAATATAACCACCCCAATGCTCAGGACGTGGCACATTTTGATCGTTGAATTTATTGGAATATAGCGTTACATTTTTATCAAGAATTGATCGGTCATGTATCACGGTGCTTTGTGGTGAACACCATGCACCTATTCTACTTCCAATGGGGCGCGACTGAAAATATTCTTCACTATCCGCAGCACTAATTTTTTCGATACTACCATCAATTCTAACCTGACGCTCTAATTCTTTCCAGAAGAAAAGTAAACAGGCTTGGGGATTAGCTGCAATATCCTGTCCCTTCTGACTATTATAATTTGTAAAAAAAACAAAACCATTTTTATCATATCCTTTCAATAAAACAATTCTTGCAGAAGGTTTACCATCAGCTGATGATGTAGCTAATGTCATAGCATTTACTTCTTCAATTTTGCTTTCCACTGCTTCTAACCACCAATGACCGAACTGCACATAAGGATCTGATGCAGCATCTGATTCAAGCAATGATTTTAATCGATAATCTTTCCGTATATCTGCTATGCTGTTGCTCATAATGTAAGTTTAGGAGGCAAAGTTATTGGCTCTGTTGCGAAGAAAACCTAATAATTATCATCAAAAAAAAAGCCCTCCAACAAATTTAATTCATTGGAGGACCATTTTATATAATCAGTTAATCATTAATTTCTAACTGTTCTGCTTCATGCTTTCCTGATATATAGGTATATACCGCTGGAATTACAAATAAGGTAAGAATCAAGGAGAATATGATACCGCCTACAATTACGATACCTAAAGGCATTCTACTGGTACTTGCTGCACCAAGGCTCAATGCAATTGGTAAAGCGCCTAAAGCGGTAGCAAGACTGGTCATTAAAATAGGTCTCAATCGTTGAGTAGCTGCTTCAATTACAGCAGAGTGTTTACTAAATCCGTTTTCTCTTTTTTGATTTGCAAATTCTACAATCAGAATACCATTTTTGGTAACCAGTCCTATCAACATAATCATACCAATTTGCGAAAAGATATTAATCGTTTGATGAAAGATCCACAAGCTTAATAATGCTCCGGCAATTGCCAATGGCACTGTAATCATAATCGTAAATGGATCTTTGAAACTTTCAAATTGGGCAGCAAGCACTAAGTAAATAAGTGCTAATGCTAATGCCAAAGCAAAACTAGTATTGGATGAGCTTTCCACGAAATCGCGCGAAGGACCACTCAAATCAGTTTGAAAAGATTCATCCAGTACCCTATTTCCAATTTCTTGCATAGTTTTTACGCCATCTCCAATTGTTTTGCCCTCAGCAAGTGAAGCCGATACTGTGGCAGACTTAAAACGATTAAAATGATACAGCGTTGGCGGATTACTATTTTCTTCCAAATGAACAACGGATGTCAAAGGAATATTATCACCTCTGTTATTTCGCACATATAATTTTTCAATATCAATTGGCTTACTTCTATCCGGACGTTCAACTTGATTAATTACTTGATATTGCTTTCCATTCATTATAAAATAAGCAGCTCTTGCACCACTAAATGCAGCTTGAACGGTACTTGCCACATCGGTAGTTGTTAATCCTAAGTCTTTTGCTTTGATTCGGTCAATACTTAATTGCATTTCAGGTTTATTGAATTTTAAATTCACATCCACATTCTGAAATGTTTTAT
>CAIJZG010000003.1 GCA_903825065.1 uncultured Bacteroidota bacterium | reverse complement strand
TAGCAAAGCCATCATTAGATGAACTAAAAAAAGTCCCCCACCATTTTATAAATAGCCATTCTATACATGATGAAATTAATGCAGGGATATTTGAAGAGTTTGCTTTACAAAAAGCAGCTATTCTTCTTCCGAAAAATAAAACTGCAGTGATGGTGGGTGGAACAGGTTTATACATTAAAGCTTTTTGCGAAGGGATGGATTCCATGCCAGAAATTAATCCTATTATCAGAGAAAATTTAATACAGGAATATTCAATAAAGGGTTTGCTTTGGTTACAAAATGAAATTGCTGAAAAGGATCCTTTATTTTGGGAAAATGCAGAACAGGGAAATCCTCAGCGATTGATGCGGGCACTCGAAATGATAAGAACAACAGGCATCTCAATAACTCAATTTAGAAAATCAGAAAGAAAAATAAGACCATTTCGTATTGTAAAGATTGGGTTGGAATTGCCACGAGAATTATTAAATCAGAGAATCAATGAACGGGTAGACCTTATGCTGAAAGAAGGCATAATTAAAGAAGCAGAGCAGTTGTTTTATCATAGAAACAATAATGCTTTACAAACCGTAGGCTATCAAGAAATTTTCGAATATATGGAGGGTAAGATAACTCTTGCAAAGGCAATTGAATTAATTAAACAACATACCCGTCAGTATGCTAAGCGTCAAATGACCTGGTTCAAAAAAGACCCGGAAATAAGTTGGTATGATGCAAGGACAATTGGTGTGGGAAAAGTGAGCGATAATAGATGGGGATAGGAGATAGGAGTGAAGAGTGAGAAGTGAGGAGTGAGGAGTGAGAAGTCATTTACTTGGTGAGAAATCGTAAGTTCTTAGAATTTAAGGGCTAAAGACCGATTTCTTCTCTTTCATCCACCCCCCAACTTAAAAGCTGGGGTTAACTACTTTAATATTAAAATTTAAATCCAAAGGTCATCATCATAGTTCCTCTGGCTCCAGTTTGTGAGGCAAATGTATTGGGCTTATCATTTAAGCGGTAGGCAAATTGTACATCTTGCTGAAACGCATGTACATAGCTAAGATCAATAAATATTCCATGGTTTCTATATCCCAAGCCACCACTTGCAATTATTTTGTTAGCCTTTAAATTAGCATCAGAATAGGGGCTTCCATAATAACCACCTCCCAATCGAATCATCCATACATTAAATTTCAACTCGCCGCCAATTCTGAAATTAAAATTGCCTTTATAATAATCTTTTATTTCATTATTCAATAATGAATAATAATTAACTAGAGCTTGATTTGCTTTATCAACAGCAGAGAATCTGGAACCCCGATAGTTGACAAATTCAAGATCCGCGCTTAAGAAAGCTCTTTGCATTTTGGTATCCTGTACCTCTCTGAAAACATAGCTGGCACTTATTATTGCGCGATAAGGGGTTATTAAATTGTATTCGCTTTTGCCAGGATTACCACTATTTAAGTTATCACTAGTTTCACTTATTGTTTTAGCATAGTTTTCAGTATTGGTAATCATCGATGAACGCACTTCATCTTTATAGCCCATTATTTGTGGTGTATGAAATGCAAATCCGATTCTCCAGTAATCAGTTGGTTTATAAATCATCCCCAATTTTAATCCCACACCAATACCCCTGGAACTAAATGATTCTTTATATTCGAAACTGCTAAAATTATTATTGGGATTATTAGTGGCATCTTTTTCAGCGTACACTAATTCACGATTATAATTAATAACAGGAATTACTAAACTTCCTCCCACATACATTTTATCATCCATATTGCCAGCCAATCCTAATGCAATTTCATGATATCCGCCAGAAGTGATTGCATCATAAGATTGATTCACACCAGTGGAAATAGGAACTAAAGTTTGGTAACCAGCAACAGAACCTCCTGGGCCACTGAGGGTATCAATTAAATAAGTACGAAAAGCAAGTGATGAACCAAATATATAATTACTTAAAGCTGCATTCGTGTCGGCTTTATCACGAGTTAATTCTTCTAAATATTTTTCAGAAAAAGAACTCATATTATTATAACCTGAAAATTGAATATGATTATTGTAATTGGCAACTTGATTTACAGAAATAGCAAAAGCACTACTTGTCCATTTACGTTTATTGTTATTCGAAGAACTGAGTATTACACCTGAAGTGCCGTAATTGAAATTATTTTTTTGTACACTATTATTGGTACCCCTATACTCTAACTTATTATTATTAAAATTAAATCCAGGAGATAATACGAGCTCATTTGTTTTAAATAAACCCAGTCCGGCTGGATTAACGTGGTTGGCAGTAATATCTCCGCCCAGAGATCCCATCACGCCACCTGTTGCAGTATTTCTTCCCGATCCATTTTGAGTAAACCATGCAGTACGTAATGCTTCATCAGGTGTTTGAGCAAATAAATAGCTGCCAGAAAATATAAATATGATGAGTAAATTTTTTTTCATGATTGTAAGTTTGAGGTATGAATTTATTATTAGAAGTTAAAACTGTGCTTAACTCCTGATCATTAGAAAACCTCCATGAATTTAATTTCTGGTGGTACGACCCGAGCTGGCACTGCTTCCACTACTCTTCACCCCACCACTATTACCACCCGCACTGCTGCTTGGAACAGAATAATTGCTGCTGCTATTATTGCTACTTGTAGTTCTGGTATTATCAAATGTGCGTATTGTTCTATCATAGGAATCAGTAGAACTGCTAAATACTTTTTTAACTAGATTACTGAAACTATTTGTACTAGGAGCGGTATAGTTTGAGTTGTTATAACCCGGTTTTAAATTATTGAAAGGGTAGTTATTGCTATTTGAATAAGTTTTATTTTTATATGCGGTAATGCTGCTCTCGCTCAGTGTACCAGCAGTTGATTTTGGATTATAATAATTTACTAAAGTATAATATGGGTTTCCTAAATTATAAATAGGTTTATAAAATCCAATACCCCAACCTAAATTCCAATTGTTTAAGCCATAATAATTCCTATAACCCATAGTGCTATAATAATTAAAAGAACCAAAATCATAACGGCTATCGTTCCAATAACTATAATCGTCTAACATATTCCAACGATAGTAATTACTCACTTTCATTCGAAGAAATTGTTCGTCTGTACTACTTATATAATTTTCATATTGATCTATTTGTGCCTGATCTTTCACAATTGCAGCCTTCTCTACCGCAGGTTTTCCAGGGGAAAAATATACATCATCCGGTGTCTGATCTGACTTGTAGGCAGTACCACAACTCGAAACAAATAATCCCATTCCAAGCACTGTAAAAAGTAAACTGTTTTTCATGGTGATAGGTTTGAACGTTAGATAATGTGAAGTTACATACATTTGCGATGCTTAAGGCATACTATGTATAACGTCAAATACTCTGCCATGTTAAGTTATAAATAATGTTTATTTGTTAAAGAAATATTAAAACAAAATGGGTAAGGAAATTGCAACTAGGGAACAAGATTATTCGCAATGGTATAACGACCTTGTAATTAAGGGGCAACTAGCTGATTATAGCGCTGTTAGAGGATGTATGGTTATTAAACCGTATGGTTACGCACTTTGGGAAAACATGAGAGATGTGTTAGACAGAAAGTTCAAAGATACTGGGCATCAAAATGCCTACTTCCCTTTGTTTGTTCCTAAAAGTTTATTTGAGGCGGAGGAAAAAAATGCAGAGGGCTTTGCTAAAGAGTGCGCAGTTGTTACACACTACCGATTAAAGTCGGACGAAAACAACCCAGGTAAACTAATTGTAGATCCCGAAGCAAAACTGGAGGAAGAGCTTGTTGTAAGGCCTACCAGTGAAGCAATTATTTGGAATACCTATAAAGGCTGGATTCAATCATACCGCGATTTACCTATTTTGGTAAATCAGTGGGCAAATGTAGTTCGTTGGGAAATGCGTACTCGTTTGTTTTTACGTACGGCTGAGTTTTTATGGCAAGAAGGTCATACTGCCCATGCAACCAAGGATGAAGCAATGATTGAAACTAAATTAATGTTGGATGTGTATGCTGATTTTGCAGAAAATTGGATGGCTTTACCAGTTATTAAGGGTATAAAAACCCCTAATGAAAGGTTTGCCGGTGCTGAAGAAACTTATTGCATAGAAGCTATGATGCAAGATGGTAAGGCATTGCAAGCAGGGACTTCCCATTTCTTAGGTCAAAATTTTGCAAAAGCATTTGATGTAAAATTCAGCGATAAAGAAAATAAATTGGAATACGTTTGGGCAACAAGCTGGGGAGTAAGTACCAGATTAATTGGTGCTTTGGTAATGGCTCATAGCGATGATGATGGATTGATTTTGCCTCCGAGAATTGCGCCAATTCAAGTGGTAATTGTACCCATTTATAAAGGGGAAGAACAAAAAGCGCAGCTGGATGAAAAAGTACATGCGATAGTAAAAGGATTAAAAGACTTGGGGATTTCTGTTAAATACGATGATTCCGATAATCAACGCCCAGGATGGAAATTTGCAGAATATGAATTGAAAGGTGTACCAGTTCGTTTGGCAATTGGTGCAAGAGATTTGCAAAACAATGTTATAGAAGTTGCAAGAAGAGATACCAAAGAAAAGCAAAGTGTAAGCTTAGAAGGTATTGAGCAATACATCAAACAATTGTTAGAAGAAATTCAACAAAACATTTACAACAGAGCCCTTGCATATCGAGATGATCATATTACAAATGCAGATACCTGGGATGAGTTTGTAAATCTTTTAGATACCAAGGCTGGTTTTATTTCAGCCCATTGGGACGGAACTTCAGAAACAGAAGATAAGATTAAAGAATTAGCAAAAGCAACCATTCGTTGTATTCCTTTAAACAATCCATTAGAAGAAGGGAAATGTATTTTTACTGGTAATCCATCCACACAAAGAGTATTGTTCGCAAGAGCTTATTAATATAATACTTATAAATTACCAAGCCGTCCGGATTGCTCTGGACGGCTCTTGTTTTTAATTTTGACTTTTGATTTTTTACTTTTATATGCAAACATTACAATCTTTTTTAGATGGACAATTAGTACTGATTGATAAATCGATGGAATGGACATCCTTTGATGCTTCCAATAAAATAAGAAGCCTAATTAAAGTAAAAAAAGTAGGGCATACGGGTACGCTAGATCCTTTAGCTACAGGTCTTCTGATTATCTGCACAGGTAAATTCACGAAGAAGATTAATGAGTATATGGGGATGGAAAAAGAATATATTGGAACAATAACGTTGGGAGCTACAACACCTACTTTTGATCTGGAATCTGATCCTGAAAATTTTAAATCAACAGATCATTTATCAGAAAAAATAATTCAAACTGCTACTAAAAAATTTGAAGGGGATATATTGCAATTTCCTCCTCAACATTCGGCTATAAAAAAAAATGGGGAACGTCTTTATGTTTCTGCACGAAAAGGTATTGCGGTGGAAGTACAAGCACGACCTGTTACAATTCAATCTTTCAATATAGTAAAAGTTGATCTGCCTATTGTGCATTTTAAAGTAATTTGTTCTACCGGAACTTATATAAGAAGCTTAGCCAACGATTTTGGCGAAGAATTAGGAGTTGGTGGATATATGAGCAGTTTGCGCAGAACACGCATTGGAGATTTTCACGTGGATGATGCAAAAACAATCATGCAATTCGAAGAAGAAATTAAACTACTTCGTGCATCATTAAAAGGGGAGGCCGATACCCAATTGTAATGCAAAATTTGGAACTTGTAAACCGTTAGGACGAACATCAGTCCAATTAAATTTATTGATACTCATCCAGCCGTTATTGCCCATGCGCACTGGGTCTTTTACTTTATAGGCAAAGTCCAATCTGATCATAAAATAAGTAAAGTCGATTCTCACACCAGTACCCATCCCAATTGCAAGATCCTTGCCTAAATTTGATAAAGAAAATACTGAAGAGGGATCGTTAGGAATCTTTTTTACATTCCAGATATTACCGATATCTGAATACAGCGCACTCCCAATTTTAACACCTGCTATAGTGGCAATATTGAAACGATATTCAATGTTTCCTTCTAAAGCCATATCTCCATATCGATCACGGAAACTGCTGGTGGAAATACTATCATAAGTGGTTGAACTGCCTAAACCTAATTGCCTTAATCCCCATGCACGCATGCTATAAGGACCACCTAACGAAAACTGTTTAAAGAAAGGTAGCGAGGGTGACTTATTTCCGGGATAAGTGCCATAATTATATCCAAAGCCAGCAAATGCTCGATAGGCTAAGATGGATTTCTGGTATTTTTTTGTTTGTTTGTACTCTGCTTCTAATTTAATATATCGATAGATATTATCTTTCAATTGTTGAATAGCACCAAACAATAAACCCGTTTCTTCCACTCCCAAACGGAGATAATGATTCTTCCCATTTGGAGTATTAAATGTTCTTACAAAAGATAAACTCTGACTAAATATATTACCTGTATTAAATGAATTTCGTAAGAATGGATTTTTCATAAAGAGGGTATCCAAGCCAGGAAGCGTATCTAAAGAATAGAGTTCTACATTGATAGGTTTAAATAACCAAGTATTCTCAGCCTTTTTCCATTCATAACCCCAGCTTCCTACAATAGAATGTAGTTTATAATAATTTTTTCTGTCAACATACGAGGCGTTGATAGAAAGTAATGTTCTTTTAGTATCTAATGTTCTTAAACCTTTCCATCGATTAAATGGCTGAATCAACCTCGGAAATGCAAAAGTTTGCCCGGCACTGATATTAAATGTTTGAGCTAATTGATTACTTGCAGAATTACTACTTCCTAAATTCAAATTTAATTCCACTCCGGTTCTGAAATTTGTAACTGATTGAATGGCTTGCTTCCATACATTTCTATTTCTGTATGACAAATTTGTTGATATTCCGAACAGATTTCCAGCGCCAATATCTCCAGTATTTCTGCTTCCCTCCAAATCAACTGTAAAGTTTTGTTTTAAAGTAGGAGTCAGGAAAAAATAAAAATCAAGTGTGTCTTTATCTCTTGGTACAATCTTGCCATCCACTTGTTGCCAAGCACCAACCTGACCAAGTGTATTCATTGATTTAAAATAGAGCGACTCATTGTAGATTTCTCCATGAGCAAAAAATGTGTGTTCTTTTAATGGGCTATATTTAAATTTTCCTTGTTTATAACGCATCCATACATTGCCTATTTGTTCTTCCGAAAAGCTTTTGTCAAATTGAAGACTATCTGATATGTCACTAAGTTTTGTTTCAGGGTAAAAATAAATATTGCCTATCGAATATTGTATAAGCTTGCTTGAATCGTAAGTGGGTCTTTTTTTTATGGAAATATCCCATTGAGGATTTTCTAGCCGTTTTCTCGCGGTTGCTGCAATTAATTGTGCTTGCTTATAAGGACTCAACGTAATATTCATTAAACTGATATCAGAACTATCTACTTCTGCATATATATCTTCCTTAGTGAATTTATAATAGCCTTTGTCGCGATAAATTTTGATTAATCTATCAAGTTCATCATTCATGATTTGTTTACTATAATTATCCCCTTTTTTTAAAAGTGTACTTTTCATTTTTTGAAAAGTAAGGGCTTGTAAACTAGAATCATCTAATTGATAATCGATTGAATCAATCGTGATATTTTTTCCTGGAGTTACATACATCAATGCATGAACTCTTATTTGATTGTCTAAAGTATCAAATCGGATACTGTCTTTAATATTCGAATAGTAATAACCCTGTGAATTCAAATAGGCGGTCATGAAGTTTCTAGATCTGGTTACGTTGGCTGTATCAAAGGAAGGTGGGTTTTTGATGCGATACCAGAACAATACTCTTTGTTCTTTTCTTGCTTTTAGACTATCATCCCAATAATTATCAAGATCCATCACTAATCTTTTCTTTTCGTCTTTAGAACTGGCGCCATTCACTACCACTTTATTTGAATAGATAAATGCGGTATTAGACGGGTAATCTTTTACACTGGTTCTGCGTTCCTCTGAACAAGAAATCAATTGTAATAAAGAGATGATCTCTATTAGAAACAAAAACCTATTAACTTTAACCCCGGTGAAACGCATATGTTATGTTAAGCAAAAATGAACTCAAATATATTCAATCTTTGTGCCAGAAAAAACAAAGAGCACAAGAAGGGCTGTTTTTAGCGGAAGGTCCCAAGCTTGCCAGGGAGCTTTTGAATAGCGACTATCAGGTTGAAAAGTTGTATGCAACAGAAGAATGGCTGGCTGAAAATAAGGTGGATGTTGAGGCTACCGTTGTTACAGAAATTGAGTTAGGCAAAATGAGTACCCTTCAAACTCCGAATGAAGTATTACTAATGTGCCGTCAAAAAACAGATTTGGGTGAGCCAGTTTTTAAAAATAAGGTTAGTATAGTGCTTGATGGATTACAAGATCCTGGCAATTTGGGAACGATTATAAGAATTGCCGATTGGTTTGGTATTTCTCAAATTATTGCCAGCGAGGATACGGTAGAATTTTATAATCCTAAAGTTATCCAAAGTACGATGGGAAGTTTTATTCGGGTAAAATGCTGGTATCGCAACCTGACTGAAATACTTTCATCAATTAATATGCCTATTTATGGGGCACTTTTAAAGGGACAATCTATTAATCAGATAAGTCCTTTAAAAGAAGGGATATTGATAATAGGTAATGAATCAAAAGGAATCAGAGAAACAACGTTGCCTTTTATTACTAAAGCTGTAACCATACCAAGAATCGGACAAGCAGAATCATTAAATGCGGCAGTTGCTACTGGCATTTTATTATCTCATCTCTGCGAAAAATAACATCGATTAACGGAACTGTATTGCTTTTGTTGGTTGAATTCTTTTGATGATCCAAGTTGGAATTATAAGCGATAAATAACAAACAACTGCAGTGCTGATGCATACTGCAATTACTTGCCACCAGATGATATAAATAGGAGCTTCTGACACATAATAAGACGACTCGTCCAATTTAATGAGACCAGAGTATTTTTGAATAAAACAAATTCCTATTCCTGCTACAAAACCAATACCAATACCTGCAATAGTTATGACACTTGCATGATATAGAAATAACTTTTGAATTAACCAGTCATTTGCCCCTAAAGCCTTTAGGATACCTACCATTCTTGTTCTTTCTAAAATCAAAATCAATAAGCAGGTAATTAAATTAATGATGGCTACTAATGCCATCACTACAAAAATAACATTCCGATTTACATCTTGAATATTTAACCAATCAAATATATTTGGATATACTTCTCTTATCGTTTTGCTCATCCATTCGGGTGGTAATTTTTCTGCCAAGTGAGCAGAAATACTATCCATTTGATGATAATCAATTACGAAAATTTCATAACCCCCAGTTTCATCAGAGGCCCAATTTCCCATCTTGCGAATGAGCTGTTGATCGCCAATGACAAAGAGTTTGTCATACTCTTCAATTCCTGTTTTGTAGATAGCTGAAACAGAAAGTTTTCTATAATTTCTACTACCATCAATGCTGGAAATAAAATAAATATGAATCGTGTCGTACAGTTTTAATTTTAATTGTTTGGCTAACTGTGCAGAAACAATGATGTCTTTACTATAAGTACTATCATTGAAATGTAACCAATGCCCTTCTTTTATAAAGGGTTTAAGTTGTGAACTATCATAATTCGGTTCAATTCCCTTCAATAAAACTCCTTCAATCTCTTTGTTCTTTTCAATTATTGCCGACTTTGTAGCGAAAGTTTGTAATTGAAATACACCGGTTTCCTGTCTGATAATATCTTCAACTTGTTTGTTTTTTTTAATGGGAGTTTCTTCTGCTACTAATGACTTATTGGGTTCGAATTTTTGTACTCGAATATGCCCCCAAAAGCTAAAAACCTTGCTGGAAACAGTCTGCTGGAATCCATTCACAAATGCCAAAGTAATGATCATCGACATAACGCTAACGGCGGTAGCGGCTATGGAGAGACGGATAATAAATCTTGCAAACGATTTTTGCTTAGTGAATGCGATCTTTTTGGCGATATTAAAGGCAAGACTCAAGAAATGGGTTTTAGTAACTCAAAACTACATTGCCTCCTCGAATGCAGCAAAAGCTTTTATTGCTCTTAGTAATGTTGTAATTTTAAGCTTTATTTTATGATATGAAGTTATTGATTGCCCTTTTTTTATTGTTAATCTTATTAACTGCTCAGGCACAGCGGTTGCCAGATAGATTATACTCTTCTACCATTAATGCCGTTAAGTTATTTCAGGAAAACAACCAGTTTAGTCAGCCAATTATCCATTTAAATTCTGCAGACCAGTTAGAATTACATTTCGATGATTTAGTAGACTATCCTCAAAATTATTTCTATTCCTACGAATTGTGTAATTCTGATTGGACTCCTGCAAATGTGAATGCATTTGATTTTATAAAAGGATTTAATCAAGTGCGGATTAATCAATATCGAGTTGCTTCAATCACCACAATGAAATATGTGCACTATCAGGCATTGTTACCTGAACGAAATTCAATTCCGATTTTAAGTGGAAACTATTTGTTAAAAGTGTATAAAGATGGAGACACTTCAAAATTAGCGTTTACTAAAAGAATATTGGTGGTAGATAAAAAGGTTTCGATTGGCGCTCAAATACAAGTTCCTTTTGATAATCAATTGTCGCATTCACATCAAAAATTGCAGTTCTCTGTAGAAGCAAGGGCACTGAATTTGATGAGTCCTCAGCAACTAAAAGTAGTAGTACTTCAAAACAACAGATGGGACGATGCCGTTGTAAATAAACAACCCATATTCATCAAAGAAAATATTTACGAATTTAATGGAGAGATGGATTATTTGTTTCAAGCTGGAAAAGAATTTCGATGGGCTGATTTGCAAAGCTTTCGTTTTGAATCAGATCGAATTGCAAAGGTAGATAGGACAGAAGAACCGTTTAAGATTTATTTGAAGCCGGATCAGGCAAGGAATAATTTTGCCTATATCAATTTTGCAGATAGAAACGGTTATACCGAAATTAATACAACTGAGTCTGTAAATCCGTGGTGGCAGACTGATTATGCATGGGTTCATTTTAGTTTTATTCCTCCTGGCAAACAAGCCCTACAAGGCAAATCGGTTCATCTAATTGGGGAATTAACTGGCAATCAAATTAGTGATAGTTCATTAATGGAGTTCTCGTCTTCAGAGGGGGGGTATATTAAAAACTTATTCTTAAAACAGGGCTATTATAGTTACGCCTATGTAACAAAAGATAAACAAGAACCTGATGCTCCTTCAGATGTCTCAATAACTGAAGGGAATTATTGGGAAACTGAAAATGAGTATTCCATATTAGTGTATTATAGATCTCTTAATGGAAGGCATGATGAGTTGGTGGGCATAGCCTCTGTGAATTCAAGGTTTGGAAGATAGTTGAGCAATTATTTATCGATATAATTTAAAAAAAATCGAAAAATTAACGCTCAAACCTTACTTTTGCCGCGGCAGGTCTTACACGACCAGCTCCTGCTGAATCTCCCCAGGGTAGGAATACAGCAAGGATAGGTGGTTGAGCGGTGCGATGTGAGTAGCCTGCCATTTTTTTTCTTTCGTGAATAGGTGTAAGATATTCACGAGCCCATAAGGGGAAAAATTAACGATTTTGTAGAGCTTTTATTTGCTCATACTCCTAAAACTGACAAATCTTTCCATTTCAAAATATTAAAATTAAGAAGATGAAATTTTTTATCGACACGGGTAATTTAGCTCAGATTAAAGAAGCTAGTGAATTAGGTATTTTAGATGGGGTTACAACTAATCCTTCTTTAATGGCTAAAGAAGGAGTAAAGGGCGAAGCTGCTATAGCAGATCACTATAAAGCGATTTGTGAAATTGTAGATGGTGATATTAGTGCAGAAGTGTTATCTACTGATTTCGAGTCAATGGTAGCGGAAGGTAAAAAACTAGCTGCTATTCATCCCAATATTGTGGTGAAAGTGCCGATGATTAAAGATGGTATTAAAGCTATTAAATGGTTTAGCGATAATGGC
>CAIJZG010000002.1 GCA_903825065.1 uncultured Bacteroidota bacterium | reverse complement strand
AAAATGAAAAAATTATTAGCATTACAACTTGCATTGATCTATTCAGTATGCCTAGTAGCTACTACAAATATGGCCTATGCAGGCGAAGAAAAAGATGTCAAAGTGAATGGCAAGACTATGGAAGTTCGTGTTCCGAAGTCAGCTCATACTGACTGCAAGGATAAAGCCAATGCAGAAAAGACTGAGTGCAAAAAAGAGACTAAAGAAATGCCAAAAATTGACAAACCTGTAGTTAAAGAAGTACCAAAAGACGCAGCCAAAAAGTAAAACACAGCCCGATCCAATGTACTATAAGTACACGATTGGGCTTTCTTTTGGCTAAAAAATCGTTGACAGCTAAGTAAAATGGTAGTATAATACATGTATTGTTTAACAGATAGGAGCAGATAATGGCTACAAAGACAGCAACCAAAACTCGTACAGCACCACGCGATATGAGCCCAACTTGGACTGATTGCGAAAATTGGACTGAGAGTCAGTTCCTGCGTCAATTTCATAGTGCTATGCAATACTATCGTTTGGAATTTAGTGGTAAGGATTTAAAGCCTGCTGTTATCAAATGGATGACTACAGTTGGTTGCACTAAAGAAGATATTGCCAATTTTAAACGCACTAAAGACAATCGTTGTAATGTTACAATGGGTGCTATTGCAAGTTGTTTGCTTCGGGGGATGCCCGCTGTTCGTGCAGATTTCAATCAAGGTCGCGACACTACTGTTTGGTTGCGTAACGAAATTGTACAAATTATTAATCAAGGCAAAGATGATAAAGACGACGAGGAAGTTGTTGAAGCAAAGCCTGTAACATTTCAACCTAGCATTCAAGAACGTGTTCGTGATACTAGCTATGCTATGACAGCAGAGATTGAAGATGCGCTAGAAGCATGGAATAATGATCCAGAAGAATTTGATCCAAAAGCATTTAAGGTACTTAACCTACTTAAAGGTAAAGATGCCAAAGCCGCTCATGCTCGTATCATTAAAGAATACTATGGTCGCCAACTTGCAGAGCTTGAAGAACTTGCAGGGGGTAACGCAGACGAACAATTACGTGAAGGGTATAGCCATCGCAGTAAAAAGCAAATTCGTAAATTGATTGACTTTTTACGAGAAATTGATACTGCTTGCACTATGTTAATGCAAGAAGCCAAGGTTAACCGTAAGCCACGCAAAACTAAGGCAGTACCTAAAGACAAGATTGTTGCTAAACTCAAATTTATGAAAACATTTGAGCCACTTAAACTTGTATCTGTTAACCCTACAGACATTATTGGTGCTAAAGAACTTTGGGTTTATAACACTAAAAGTCGTAAACTTGGCAAGTATGTTGCAGAAGAATACAAGGATCTCACTGTTAAAGGTGCTAGTATTATCAACTTTAGCGAGAGTTCTAGTGTACAAAAAACACTACGCAAACCCGATGAAAAACTTAAAGAGTTTAAATCGGCAGGTAAAGTTGCCTTGCGTAAGTTTTTAGATACAGTTAATGCTACAGACACTAAAATGAATGGGCGCATTAGTGAAGAAACTATTCTACTCAAAGTAGCATAATCTAGGTACAAGGCTATAGATAAATACTCTAAAGAGAGTATTTCTATGGCCATCAATGTTTACGAACCACTAAAATTTAGCACCCAAGGTATTAACGACCTTGCCACTCAAACCAGCTTAACTGTTACTAACGGTACTATTACTGTTAATACTGTACAACCTAAAACTGTTAGTTTTTTAGGCGCAAGTTTATCCGAAGTTGAGGGTAACGGTCTACAATGGACCGACGGTCGTAAAAGTAAATCATTATTGCTTAAACAAGGCGATTTATGGTCTAATTTAAATATAAATCTTGCAGAAGAACAAGAATATCGAATAAATGATACTGGCATATTATCATTTACTACCTTAGGCTCAACAGTTACTAACAGTAACTTAAAAACACTAGGGACATTAAAAAGTCTAACTGTTGCCGGAAATTCCGCACTCGGCCAATTTGTCTTTATCAACAGCGATACTAATAAAGTTGGTATCGGCACTGACAGTCCGGCATTAGGGCTTGGCATTACAGAAAATCATGTTAACCTAGCATTAGGTAGTAATAAAACTGATGTTGCTACTATTGGCACTATTAGTAATGATCACTTAGAGATTGTTACAGATAATACTACTAGAATTACAGTTAGGAACAACGGTGATGTACAAGTACACGGAAAATTTATTGTAGAAGATTTAGTAATTGAAAAATCGAGCACTTTGATTTATAGAGAAACTGCTAGCAGTACAAACTACGGCAATGGAATTCTTTGGGCTAACACTACTAGACCTAGCGCACAGTTTATCTATCATGCAGAACCAGATCGTATTTGGTCTACTGAATCAATTGATCTTAATAACGGAAAATATTTTGCCATTAACAACGAATCGGTATTAAGCCAAGATACCTTAGGAAACACTGTAGTAAATAGTTCTTTAACTCAAGTAGGTATTCTAAAGGATTTGCAGGTTGCAGGAGATGCGGCTGTTTCAAGAACCTTACACACTAATAGAATATCGGTTGGACATCTTAATTTAGAAGAACGTGATTTAGAAATTGTTGAGAGCTTTGATATTATTAGAGAAGATCAAAGTGATTTCAATATCAGCGATACTATTACTATTGGTAACAGTTCTAATCCAGATCGAGCAGTTTCACTTTACGGCCAAGTTACTGTTGGTGTTGCCAATCCGGATCCCGGAGTTGCACTAACTGTAGCAGGACCAGTTAGTATTGAAAATAAAAAATTCCAAGTAGGCGACAGTGTGCCAACAACCGGTTCATATAATAAAGGCGACATTGTGTGGAACGCAAATCCTATGCCGCATAACTTTATTGGATGGGTTTGTATTGTCGGCGGTACCCCCGGACAATGGTTACCATTTGGTGCAATTGCCGCTCAATAAACTTGACATACATTAGCAATACTGTATAATTAGTGTAGTGGACTTTATGGCATCATCCCACTTTAAATACTCTGCAGTCATCAAACTTGCTACTTTATATAAAGGAGACTAGAGATGGCAAATCTACAACCCGTACTTTACAAGTACACATCGACAAAAGAATATCACGACGCTTTTCCCTGTGCATACAGACAATGGAGAGCTGATAGTCACTGTAATCTAATTCACGGTTATTCATTTAGCATGAAATTTTACTTTGGCACTAACGACCTAGATGTCCGCAATTGGGCGGCCGACTATGGCGGTTTAAAAGAACTTAAAAAAATATTAGAAGACCAATTTGACCACACACTTATTGTAGCCGCAGATGATCCAGAAATGGAAACATACAGGCTATTAGAAGCCAAGAAGATGGCCAAGATTGTAGTCTTACCAAAGTTAGGATGTGAAGGACTCAGTGATATGCTTTACAAGTATGTTAATGGTGTTTATCTTCCGGACATGTGGGGTGAGGGAGAAGCTAAACGTCTCTGGTGCTATCGTGTAGAAGTACGTGAGACACAGGCTAATATGGCTTTCCGTGAGGGGCACCGTGAGTGGAACGAGGACCTGCTTGAGTAAAATTTGGCGACTATGGGCCAAAGCGTTGGGCGAAAAATCAGGCAGTACGGACGAGGAATCGGACCGTATTGCTTGCATTAGAACTGTAATTGTGTTATCATATGTACTTACAAACATGTTTATAATTGCAGGCGTCATAAGGCATTGGTAATGTTTTTCAATTTTAAAAAATCTAAAATCGTAGTAGACTGCTTTACTGCTAGTCCTGCTGCCTATGAGTTGTATAAAATTCGTAGTTCTAAAGTATATTATCCCGAGCATATCAAAAAACTTAACAGTGGTATCGATATTCGAGATACTGCCACTAATGTGGCTTACAGTCGTCCAACAATTAAAAGATGTGTAGGGTTAAACGACTTGTACAAAAAAGGATTTATTATACCATTTTGGATGGATTTTATTTGCCAACCTAAAGAGCATGCAGAAAATAAATCGGCTCTAGGCGTAACAGACACATGGCATCAATCCAATATTGTACATCATTTCCCTGTACAATATCCCGGAGTTTTTACTAATTATTTCCATGTTAAATTTAGAGGCCCTTGGCATATTGCAGAAAAAATCGGAGTAGATTTTTTATGGAACGCTACTACATGGAATATTAATAATGATGTTGAAAAATATATTATTCCACCCGCTATCATAAATTTTACTGATAACTGTGAAACAAATTTGAATATATTCTTTCGTAAAAATTTAGAACCATTTACTCTAACTGCTGGTACACCATTAGTACAACTTGTTCCATTATCGGACAAAGACGTAGAAGTTAAATGCCATCTAGTTTCTCATCAAGAATGGATATCAAAATCTCCTTACCCAGATGATATGCCAACTGTGCAAGATGGTACACGACTTAATCGATTGCGTAAAGATAGAGAACATGCAAAAGAATTGGATCAATTAGAAACTAAAGGCAAATGTCCGTTTGGATTTACAAAATGAAAAAAATAGGCTTCGCATGTAAATGGATTGATGATGCAACTCAAGTGAACGGTATCCGTCCTAAAGATCCTGCTAAAATTTATAATACAGGTAGTACTACTGTTGCATGGTTAAATAGACAGAGCAAAGAAGTTGCAACTCAGAAACTTTGGGACCTAATGGTAGGTAACATTGAATCAACTCGCAAGCTCGTTGAACGTGTAGGAACACTCGATGAAAATCTTAGAATGGTACGACTATCAAGCGATATATTGCCTGTGTACACTGAGTCAAGTTGGAGCTGGTTTTGGAGGCTTCCCGATACTAGAGCCTATTGCGAAAGAGCATTTAGAGAAGTGGGAATTGTGGCTCGCGAGAGGGGTGTTAGGCTCTCTATGCATCCTGGTCAGTTTTGCGTGTTGGCATCTACTACAGCTGGCATCGTCGACAGGTCAATAGAGGAATTTGAATATCATGCTGACATGGCACGTTGGATGGGTTATGGACAAACCTTTCAGGACTTTAAAATCAATGTCCACATATCGGGTAGAGCCGGTCCCGCCGGTATCAAAGCAGTTATCCCAAGACTCAGCCCCGAAGCAAGGAACTGTATCACCATTGAAAACGACGAAATGTCTTGGGGTATCGATTCGAGCCTAGAGTTGGTCAATGACTGTGCGTTGGTACTAGACATACACCACCACTGGATTAAAACAGGAGAATATATTGAAAACAATGATGACCGTATTAAAAGGATTTGTGATAGCTGGCGCGGTGTGCGCCCTGTTGTACATTATTCCGTCAGCCGTGAAGATGTACTTGTCGGCCATTCCAGACACAGCCGCCCCGGGCTTGTTCCGTTGATGGAAACAGGCCATAAAAAAGGCAAGCTCAGAGCACACAGCGACTTCTTTTGGAATGAAGCAGTGAATACCTGGGCTATAACACACAGTTCTTGGGCAGACATCATGTGTGAAAGCAAGGGCAAAAACCTTGCTAGTATGAATTTTGCCAATTATGGAGTTGCAGATGGATTTTGATTTT
>CAIJZG010000001.1 GCA_903825065.1 uncultured Bacteroidota bacterium | reverse complement strand
TGCCATGATCAAAAAAAATCCCTACGAAAAACCGCATGAACATCTTATAAAAGATGCCAAAAAATTGGTACAGGCTTATCCCAAAGTTCCTCTTACGGTAGACTGTGCGATATTTGGTTTCGAAGAAAATAAATTAAAGGTTTTGGTGATCAAAAGTGATCTTGAATTTTATGAGGGTCATTATTCGCTTTTGGGTGATATTGTAAAAGATAATGAAGAATTAGACCAAGCTGCTTATAGGGTTTTAAAAGAGCGAACTGGTATGAACGACGTCTTTTTAGATCAGGTGAGGGCTTTTAGTCACCCAGCTCGCCACCCGGGAGGCAGAGTAATTACCGTAGCTTATTGTTCTTTATTGAATATTAATCACCACGAGCTAAAAATTCATGATAACGATCTGAATTGGCATTCTGTATCAACTTTAAAAGATATGGCGTTCGATCACAAAGAAATTGTGGATGAATGCTATAGGTGGCTACAAAAAATGATTCAGGAGCATCCGCTCGGTTTTAATTTACTACCAGAGAAGTTCTCGCTCAGGGAATTACAAAATCTGTACGAAGCTATATTAGGAGTAAGTCTGGATAGAAGGAATTTTCGCAAAAAGTTCGCTTCCATGGATTTATTAATAGATATCAATGAGATGGAACAGGATGTACCCCACCGACCAGGAAAACTGTACAAATTCAATTTCGAGAAGTACGAAAAGGGCAAGCGCAAATGGATTGGAATCGATTTCTAGCCACTTTTTAGCGCTATAGACCACTTTTTCGTCAATAAGCTGCTTATTAAACAACCAAAATAAATTTCTTTTTTGTGTAAAAAATACACAACTTTGTTGTTAATGTGTTAAATTCACACATTACATCGCAAACGATTGCAATGTTAGGGTTGCTATCAGTTTCCTGAATTGATTTGCTATATGAAAAAAGCTTGCCTGCTTGTTGTTATAATATTTACTGCTATTTGCAGTAATGCACAGTTATTAAAGACCACTCCTGAATTTGTTTTAGATAATGCCAGCAATATTGATATTGTTTGTGATGCTAATTACGGGAATAAAGCAATTTTAAATTATATACCTACATCTGATATGTATGTGCATATCGGTGTAATTACTTCACTGAGCGCAAATTCTAGTGATTGGAAATATGTAAAATATCCATGGGCTTCACCAGGAGCGGACAGACTTTGTTCTTATTTAGGAAATAATCAGTGGAAGTTTACGATTGTAGGAGGTCTTCGCACATTTTTCGGGATAACCAATCCGTCAGAAAAAATATTAAAAATAGCCGTGCTTTTCAGAAATGGAACTGGTGCAATAAAGCAAGCAAATGCAGATGGTTCTGATATGTTCATACCTGTTTATGACATTGCAAATTATGTACATATTACCAATCCATTTAAACAGCCTACTTATACTCCGATTCCAGAAGTAATTACAAAATTGTTAGGGGATTCCATTTCAATTTCTGCAGCAAGTAGTTTAACATCCGATTTAAATTTGTTTTTTAATGGTTCACAGGTAGCGAGTCAAACAGCAACAACAACTTTGGCTACTAAAACAAAGATTTCAAGTACCGGCGCTCAAACAATTGTAGCAACATCAACTAATGTAGGAGTAACCACAAGCGATACACTAAGTTTCTTTGTTGCTGGTGGGAACACAATTGCTCCAGTGCCTGCTGGTTTAAAACAGGGTATCAATTATGAAACTGATGCCACAGCTTGCACATTGGTTTTATATGCTCCTCATAAATCAATAGTAACAGTTTTAGGTGATTTTAATAATTGGACACAGAGCAGTCAATATCAAATGAATCAAACACCAGATTCCACTACTTATTGGTTACGTTTAACAGGCCTAACTCCAGGAACTGAATATGCTTATCAGTATAAAGTGGATGGCAGCTTATTAGTGGCTGATTATAATACGGAGAAAATTCTTGACCCAAATAATGATCAGTATATTTCTAGCACAACATATCCTAATTTAAAAGCTTATCCTACAGGTAAAACAACGGGTATAGTAAGTATCCTGCAAACTGCAAAGCCTGCATACAACTGGCAGGTAGCTAATTTTACAAGACCTAATAAAAGTAATTTAGTTATATACGAATTATTGATACGTGATTTTGTAGCAACACAAAATTTTCAAACTGTAAAAGACACGATTAGTTATTTGAAAAGATTGGGTGTGAATGCTATTGAAGTAATGCCTTTCAATGAATTTGAAGGAAATAATAGCTGGGGGTATAACCCAAGTTTTTATTTTGCTCCAGATAAAGCATATGGAACAGAAACAGCTGTTCGTGCATTTATAGATGAGTGTCATAAACAAGGGATCGCTGTTATCATGGATATGGTGATGAACCATTCCTTTGGTCAATCACCAATGGTGCAATTATATTGGGATCCAGTTAATAATATACCAGCTGCAAATAGTCCTTGGTTTAATCAATATGCCACACATCCATTTAATGTAGGGTATGATTTTAACCATGAATCACAAGCCACTAAAGATTTTGTAGATCGTGTAATGAATCACTGGCTTACCAATTATAAAGTGGATGGATTTAGATGGGATTTATCTAAGGGGTTCACTCAAACAAATAATCCAACTGATGTAACTGCATGGGGAAATTATGATGCAAGTAGAATAGCTATTTGGAAAAGAATTTATGATAAGATGCAAAGCATTTCAACAAATGCATATTGTATTCTGGAACACTTTGCAGTAAATCAAGAAGAGATTGAACTTTCTAATTACGGAATGTTGTTATGGGGTAACTCAAATTATAGTTTTAATCAGGCCACAATGGGTTATAACACTGGGTCTGATTTACAAAGCACTTTATTTAATAGCCCAACAAGGGGATGGACAAAGCCTAATCTAGTAGGTTATATGGAGAGCCATGACGAAGAGCGTCTTGCTTATAAAAATATTGCATTCGGAAATGTTTCGGGTTCCTATAACATCAAGGATACTATTACTGCATTAAAGCGCAATGAGATGGGTGCTGCATTTTGGGCAATGATTCCAGGTCCTAAACTTTTATGGCAGTTTGGCGAATTAGGATATAATTATTCAATTAATACTTGTAGTGATGGAGTAACGATTGATCCAAACAATTGCCGACTAAGTCCTAAACCAATTAGATGGGATTATTATTCAAATCCGGCAAGGCAATCATTATACAATGTGTATGCTCAATTAATTAAATTAAAATTGACTCCAAACTATCTCAGCACATTTACAACTGCCAATTCAGCTTATGATATGGCAAGCAATGTAAAATGGTTAAAGCTTACTACTGATTCATTGAATGTGGTGGTAGTTGGAAATTTTGATGTTGTTCCAAATAGCGCGAGCATTACTTTCCCCAATGCAGGCACCTGGTATAGTTATTTAACTGGCTCAACAAGGACGGCAACCGGTAATGCAGAAACAATCAATCTGCAACCAGGAGAGTATTATGTGTATACTAATAAAGACGTAAAGAATACAATTGCTACTGCTATAATGCCCAGTACTTCTATTAGCCTTACAATGACGATGACTATCTCGCCAAACCCTGCTCGTCAAAATGCCATCATAAATTACGACCTACCAGAAAATGGGAAAGTGGCAATTAATATGTTATCAATAAATGGTAATCGCATTCGTAGTATTTATAATGGTTACCAAACAAAAGGTTTACATAGTATGGCTTTGAGTAATTCCTTTTCTACATTTTCAAACGGCATGTATTTGGTGCAGCTGTTGGTAAATGGCAAACAAAAAATTGAAAAGTTAATCATCGAAAAATAAATCCTATGAGCAACAAATCAAATATCAGTTTCTTATTTCATCCCCCAGGTTGAGAATTCTTGGTTGGATAATTCCAAATATGTACAGTTAAAATTTTATATCAAAAAACCACTATTTATGAACATTAAACGATTGCTATTAGCCTTTGTTACGGTAATGCTCGCATTTGCTATGCCGGCTTTAGCACAGGACAGGGTGGTTACCGGTAAGGTAACAGATTCAAAAGACGGAGCGGTTCTTGTGGGCGCTTCGGTTTTGGTTAAAGGAACTACAATTGGTGTGTCAACAGATGCAAATGGTGCTTTCAGTCTGAAAGTTCCAGCATCAGCAAATACATTGGTAGTAAGTTCAATTAGCTATTCAAAAAAAGAGATTTCTATCGGAACAGGTAGTAATCTTCAAATTACATTAGACCAATCAAATGCTTCTTTAAATGAAGTAGTTGTTATTGGTTATGGTTCGGCAAAGAAAAAAGATTTAACAGGTTCGGTTTCAACTGTTAGTTCTAAAGATTTCGTTAAGGGAGCTATTACTACTCCTGAACAATTGATCTCTGGTAAAATTGCCGGTGTTGCTATCACATCAAATGGTGGTGCACCTGGTTCAGGAAGTACTATTCGTATTCGTGGTGGTGCTTCATTGAATGCTAGTAATGATCCATTGATTGTTATTGACGGAATGCCGTTGAGTAATGATGCAATTTCGGGAGTGGCTAATCCATTAAGCATGATTAACCCTAACGATATTGAAACGTTCTCTGTTTTAAAAGATGCCTCTGCAACTGCTATTTATGGTTCAAGAGCATCAAACGGAGTAATTTTAATTACTACCAAAAAAGGTAAAAAAGGAATTCCAACTTTTAATTTTAGCACACAATTATCTTCAGCATCTATTGCAAAGAAAGCAGATATTTTAAATGCTGATCAAGTTTCTGCAATAGTACAAGCAAATGCTCCTGCTGCTATTGTTTCAAAATTAGGAACTGCTCATACAGATTGGCAGGATCAGATTTATCAGAATGCAATTGGTACTGATAATAATTTTAGTATATCAGGCGGTTTCAAAAACTTGCCTTATCGTTTATCTCTGGGTTATCTGAATCAGAATGGTATTCTTAAAACAGATAATTTAGAACGTACATCTGTTGGGTTAACATTAAATCCAACATTGCTAGATAATCATTTGAAAATTGATATAAATGTGAAGGGATCTTTTGGCAAAAGCCGATTTGCAAATCAAGGTGCAATTGGTTCTGCTGTTTTCTTCGATCCAACACAACAAGTATATTCAAGCAGTGCCAGATACGGTGGATATTGGGAATGGTTGAATGCTAATAATAACGCTACTACAGGATTAGAAGCTTTGGCTCCAAAAAATCCTTTAGGTCAGTTAATGCAAAAACAGGATTTAAGTAATACACAAAGAACAATTGCTAATGCAGTGATTGACTATAAACTTCATTTTTTTCCTGATGTTCGTGCTATCTTAAATGTGGGTTATGATTACTCACAGGGAACTGGAACTACTGTAATTAATGATAGCGCTGCTATGTCGTACAGAAGATTTAAAGATCCTAATGGCGTTTTACATGGCGGTCAGAATACACAATACAAACAGGTAAGAAATAATCAGTATTTAAACTTCTATCTGAACTACAGTAAAGAATTAAAATCAATTAAAAGTAGAGTCGAAGCTATTGCGGGTTATGAGTTCCAGGATTATAAAACTAAGAACTACAATTACCCAGACCTTACCTATGACAATACTGTTGTAAGTTCACCTAACTATCCTTTTGATCAACCTGAGAATGTGTTGTTATCTTATTTAGGACGTGTAAACTTTACCTACAACAATAATTATATAATTACTGCTTCTGTTCGTAGAGATGGTTCTTCAAAGTTTAATCCAAATAATCGTTATGGTGTATTTCCTTCTGCTGCTTTAGCATGGAAAGCCAAAAACGAAACTTTCCTTAAAAATGTTGACGTTGTTTCTGATTTGAAATTCAGAGTAGGTTATGGTGTTACTGGTCAACAAGATGGTATCGGTAACTACGATTATATTTCTTATTATAATTTAAGTAGCGCTACTGCTTCCTATCAATTAGGAAATTCTTTCTATCAAATGTATCGCCCAGGTGGTTATTACTACAATAGGAAATGGGAACAAACTGCCACAACAAATATTGCGATGGATTATGGTTTCTTAAATAATCGTATCACAGGTAGTATTGAGTATTATGAAAAAAATACAACCAATTTGTTGAATGAAATCAATCAGCCTGCAGGTACAAACTTCTCCAATAAGATTGTTGCTAACGTAGGAAGTATGCAAAATAAGGGTGTAGAATTTTCCATCAATTATCAAGTAATTAAAGGGAAAGACCTTACTTGGGATGTAGCTTTCAACGCCACTTATAACAAAAACAAGATCACTAAATTAACCATCTCTGATGACCCTTCTTATGCAGGTGCAAGATTTGGAGGAATTTCTGGTGGTACTGGTAATACTATATTGATTAACTCTGTTGGATCTAATCGCGGTGCTTTCTATGTATATAAACAAGTTTATAATATACTAACAGGTAAACCAATCGATAACTTATTCGATGATAAAAATCGTGATGGAGCAATCAATGAAAAAGATTTGTATCAATACAAAGGTGCTGATCCAACTATGTTCTTCGGATTTAGTACAAATGTGAATTACAAAAAATGGAATGCAGGATTTGTGATGAGGGCAAATGTTGGTAACTACTTATACAATAACGTAGCTTCTAGCTCTGGTACTATCCGTAATATCATTAATCCAATTGGATATGTGAATAATGGTTCCAAAGATTTATTGTATACCAACTTTAGCGGAAATGGAACGAACTATTACTTGTCTGACTACTATGTTCAGAATGCTTCATTCTTAAGAATGGACAATATCAACTTTGGCTATAACGCAGGAAAAGTTTTTCATAATAAAGCTTCTCTTCGTATAAGTGCAAATGTTCAGAATGTATTTGTAATTACTAAATACAAAGGGCTAGATCCTGAAATCAATGGTGGTATTGATAATAATTTATACCCTAGACCTAGAACTTTTGTACTAGGCTTAAACCTAGATTTTTGATCTAAATACAAGTAATAACACAAAAAAATAATTATGAAAAAGAATATTTTTAAAATCGTTATAACCGCAGGCTTTCTTGTAAGTTGCTTTGCGTCTTGTACCAAGAAGTTAGATCTTCTCCCTACAAACGACGTAACTGCTGCACAAGTGTATAGCTCACCAGCTGGTTATAAACAAGCTTTTGCAAAAGTTTACGGAAGCTTTGCTTTAACAGGAAATCAAGGACCTGCAGGAAATGGAGATATCCAAGGAATTGATGAAGGTACTTCCGACTTTTTACGTTTGTATTGGAAAGCACAGGAGTTAAGTACCGACGAAGCCGTAGTTTCATGGGGTGACCCGGGAATTCAGGATTTCCATAATATGAACTGGTCTTCTAGTAATCCAATGTTAACAGGTTTATATTATCGTGCTTATTATCAAATCACTTTATGTAACGACTTCATCAACCAATCTTCTGCTGCAAATTTAACATCAAGAGGAATTACAGGTGCGGATGCAGATGCCATTAAAGTATATGCTACTGAAGCGAGATTTTTACGTGCTTATCAGTATTGGGTAATTATGGATTTATTTGGAACTGGTCCGATGGCCACTGAAAAAGATGCCCTAGGATCTGTATTACCAAAACAAGCATCAAGAACAGACCTATTTAATTATATCGAATCTGAATTAAAAGCTATCGATGC